>CAYSRM010000023.1:0-21893 GCA_964433435.1 uncultured Victivallales bacterium | reverse complement strand
AATCGCATAGGCCAAACGTCTATGGCGTACCCGGCAGGAGTCGAACCTGCAACCTTCCCGACGCCCGCCATGCGGCGCGGTCGGGATGCTCTATCCAGCGCTCACAACAGAAATCACAAATCGCATAGGCCAAACGTCTATGGCGTACCCGGCAGGAGTCGAACCTGCAACCTTCTGATCCGTAGTCAGGTGCTCTATCCAATTGAGCTACGGGTACACATTGAAACCTAAACAGGGCTGTAAGATACATTATACAGCGTTGTTTTCAAGCATCTATTATCACAGAATTCCATCAACCGTTCAAGGGCGCCAGAGAAAGCTCGTATCTGCAACCTTCCCTCGCTTGAACCTCACGCCTTCCAATTGCAGCATTTGTTTCTTGTCCCTCAAGGCTTTCCCTTTAATCCGCCCTCTGAATCCACCAGGACTCAGGTCTGAGGCTATTACACGGTGACACGGAACCCGCGGCCAAAACGGGTTTTCTTTCAAAGCCTGTCCAACGGCCCGCGCAGAACCGCAGCCGACAATGGCGCCAATCTGGGCGTATGTGGCCACTTTACCCCTCGGAACCAGCTTTACCGCATCAAAAACGCGCGCTTGAAACTCCGTCACCTTGCTTTTCATGGACTTCGTCCTCTGCAATCGAATAGAACCGCGTAGTCGGATATGCCAGCGATATGTCGTTGTGCTCCGCAAAAGCAGACAGAACCGCTTCCCAAACGCTCTGCTCCGAACCGCGCCGCTCCCGCGGTTTCACTATATATCGCATAGTCAACAGAACTCCGCTTTCTTTAACCGTGGTATATACTATTGGCGTCAAGTGCTCAAAGTAGATCAAGTACCTCATTGCCGCCCGTCTTATCTGTTTCTGCGCCCCTTCAGAGAGGTGTCCGGCTTTCTGGTTTACAATATCAATCAGAATTTGCTTAGCTTTCTCCCAGTTGCTTTCAAAAGTGATCAGCACAGGAATCTCATGCCATATGTATTCGAAACCGGTCTCGTAATTGCATATCGGCTCACGCAAAACTTTGCTGTTGGGAACGTGAACAATTCGCCCGGTGCTCTGGTCGCTCGCAACCCAGTTCCCAATTTCAATAACGCTAAACTGCAGCATGCGCGTGTCAATTACGTCCCCCGTAACATCGCCGATCTGAATCCTGTCGCCCACCTTGAATGGACGCCGCCACATTATGAAACCCCATCCCGCCAGATTGGCAATTGTATCATGCATGGCCACCGCGAGACCGGCGCTGACCAGTCCCAGGAATTGTGCTATCGAACCGAATCCCTCAATCCATATTCTACCCATAAGAAGCACAGCAATAATTGCATAAACATATACTATTATACGGCGGAGATGGTATAACCTGGCGGCATCATCCACGCGTTTCTTTACAATAGACATTGTCACTGCTCGAAGCGCCCAGAAAACAACAAAAATCAAAGCTGTTATAACAATCTTAACTGTTAACGGTTCACTCAAGTAGTCTGCAATTGCCCGGTTAATTTTGCGCCTCCATTCTGCTACCTGGCCCCATCCGTTTGATTCGCCTTAACGTACCCCCACTGCCTGAGTCTGCCCATAGCATACTCATACTGTTCACCCGAGGTCTGATTCCTGCAATATCTGATATATTCTTGCGCGGCCTTCTTGCGACGCCCCTCTTTTTCGAGAGATAGCCCCTTATAAAAGATTGTATTATCGTTGCCCGGCAAAAGCCGCTCGTATTGCGAGAATTGCTGAAAAGCTTCACTGTATTTCCCGGCTTTCAAATTCGCTATGCCGCTTATATGGTGCGCCTGGGGCTCTCCCGGATATGTCTGTCTGGCAAGATCTGAAAATCTGACAGCTTTCACATATTGCTCCTTCGATATCTGACATTTGGCCATCAACATCAGCCCCGCATAGTCGTCAGGCTCCTTTTCAAGCGCCTCTTTGAAGGCCTCCTCCGCTTCAGTATACTTGCTTTTCCGCATAAGCGCCTCACCGTCTTGCAGTTTTCTGATTGCATCGGCCTTAGCCCGAAGTCCGGCAATGTTGTCCATATAACGTTCCCTCCCACTGCTGAACTCAGAACTCCCGGAATAGACCGTTTTTGCCCTTTTCTGTGCCGTCCGATATCGTTCTTCAGACAACGGGTGCGTAGCAAAAAGCAGCTCAACCACCGAGGGCTCTTTTTGTTTAAGGCGCATGAAAACCTCCATAAGTTCGGACATGCCCTGTGCAGGGTAACCTGACTTTACCGCATATTGCATTCCAGTACTGTCCGCCTGCCGCTCATGTTCCCTGCTGTACCGGGACAACAACAGGTTGGCCCCTATAGCACCCAGGCCGGCGCTCAACTGCGTGTACTCGCTTTCTTCATGTTCCAGATACGCGGCCAGGGCAATAACAGCGCCGCTCGCTAGAAGTCCCTTTGTCTGCCGGGACGAAGAATGCCTGTGGTTGACATGCGCAAGTTCATGACCGATTACTGCAGCAAGCTGAGCCTCATTCTCCATCGCTATCATCAGTCCACGAGCCAACCCTACACTCCCGGCCGGAAACGTGTAACCATTGACAACTACAGTGTTAAGAACTCTGAAGTTATAGGGCATTTGCGGGCGGTGTGTCAGCTTCGCCATCCGATTACCTATTCCGGATATGTATTCGTTAATGTCACTGTTCTGTACAGCGCCGTAGTCCGCAGAAAACTGATGCGGCGCCCACTTCTGATCCAAAGCAATTTCATTTTGCTCCGAAACAAACATAAGCTGTTTTCGACCGGTAACAGGATTTGTGGCGCATCCGGACGCAAGAGCACAACTGGCCCCACCCGTCAGAAGCAGGAAATTCCGTCTAGTCAAATCCATGCTGCCTGTCCTTTCAGAATTTGCCCGGTTAATCAGTACATTACACTTGTAAATTTACTATGAAACCTTCCGTCGACTCCAGCATGAAAAACATGATAGTCAAAAACAAGCCAATAACCTGAAAAGCTTTGAACCCGATATCTCATTCTCTATATCAGCGGTGTTTTCGATAACCGCCCCGGAACATCGCGCACAAAACGCGGACACGCAAGCCCGCCGACAGAGTTCTGAACTGCCAATGCAATATCCATGGCTCTGGCCAGCGGAACCATGAAATGAGACGTGCCCCTTACAGGGTCGCACTGAAAGACATAATACGGGCGTATAACATTTCTCTGCAATGCGTTGCATAATTCCACTATTACTTCCTCGCTGTCATTGATTCCTCGAAGAAGAACGTTCTGGTTAGACACCGGGATACCCCGGCTGGTTAGCTTCCCGCAGGCTTCCAGGGCTTCGCCCGTCAGTTCGGCCGGGTGGTTGAACTGGGTATTGACCCATAACGGACGCTTCCGCTTCAGCAGTTCGGCCATACGGTCATCAATCAATTCGGGACAGACGACCGGAACACGAGTTCCCACCCGGATCACCTCCACATGCGGTATAAGCAATACCGACCCGAGCAGCCAGTCCAGCAAACCGGCATCAATAAGCAACGGATCGCCGCCAGATATTATTACCTCGCGAATACCCGTATGTGCGCGCACATATGCAAGCGCAGGTTCAAAAAAGTTTTCCGACGGCATGCCGGCAAGTTTTCTGACCGTATTTTTACGGGTACAGTGCCTGCAATTCACAGCACAGTCGGACGTTGCCAGAATAAGCGCGCGGTCAGCAAAACGGTGGACAAGGCCAGGCGCAGGAGAGCTTTCTTCAGCAAAAGGGTCCGCAACTAGACCATCAGCATCTTCTGCCTCACGAACGTCAGGTATGAACTGGCGATTCACGGCATCATTTCCTCGCAGACTGCATAACCGTCCAAGCTCTGCGTAATAACTGCTGACCTTGAACGGATATTTCTTTTCAATGCCTGACAACGACGTGCATGTATCTTCGTCCACAAACCGCCCCAGTCCGGCCAGCCCCTGGTATGTAACATTAGGGTTCATTATAATCCTCTATCTAAGGCGGACTTCGGCCGCAATCAACACAGCAGCAGGTTGGATGCTGGTTTCTGGATGCTGGATGCTGGATATTCCTTCGTCCCGACCTCCGCCACTGAGTCGGGGCTATTGCTTCACATGAACGCACAGAACTTATGGGTTCAGAATCTAATGCTAATCTTAATCGTAATCCTAATTCTTATCCTAATTCTAATCGCATTTCAGTACAAAACCGATTACGATTAGGAATTGCAGTTGGACGTCTCCGTGCATCCTTTGAGTAATGCGGTCAAACGTACAAAGCGCATTATCTTATATTGAATTCTCGACAAGGAATAGTACAGATTGTATCTAGTGTGCTAAAGAATTAATCCGGGCCAGTCATTAAATTGAAGACAAACAGGAGCAAGAATATGGACCACCGTAACCAGGCATTTGCCGGCGTTGAATACATACGGAATATATTCGGCATAACATCTGTGCATGCCTGCATTGTTATGGGCTCGGGCTGGAGCGAAGCCGCGCCGCTGGACGAAGCAGAAGCCTCGATAAAGTACGCCGACATTCCAGCTCTTGGGAAACCTGAGATCCAGTCGCACACAGGAAAGCTTCACCTCTTACGGGCAGATGACCGCAATATTCTCCTTTTTGCGGGGCGGCGTCACTGGTACGAAGGCTCAGGATGGCTGCCGGTGTGCCTGCCGGCAATAGCAGCAAAACAACTTTCTGCGCGATACCTGGTGCTGACTAACTCCGCCGGAAGCATAAACAGTAAACTGCAACCCGGCCAGATTGCTATCATTGATGATCACATAAACATGATAGGAAACAATCCCCTTCTCGACCCTTCATTACGAATCGCCTCTTCAGTTTTTCCGGATCAGTCTGAAATCTACAACATGGAACTTAACGGGATAATTGCCGAAATCCTTTCCGGGCTCGGACAGGCCCCTTTCCGAGGAGTCTACCTGGCCACTTCAGGTCCCAACTACGAGACGCCCGCAGAAATCAGGGCGTTCCGCACCATGGGCGCCGACCTGGTGGGCATGTCTACCGTGCCCGAGGCAATAGTGGCGAACGCAGCGGGCATAAAGGTAGCTGCCGTGTCCCTTGTGTCAAACCTTGCGGCCGGACTTTCAGGGCATACCATCTCACACGGGGAAGTGATGGAAACAGCGAAAAATACCCGCGCAAAAATGCAACATTTACTGAAAAACATTATAAAAGCCTTAGCAGGGTTATCCTATGAATGAACCGGGAACAGATCTGGAATGCTCAGCACGCGAAGTGGTGCGGACTCTTCAGGAGAATGGATTCACGGCGCTGTATGCCGGCGGATGCGTCCGGGATATGCTTCGAGCCGTTGAGCCGAAAGATTATGATATTGCCACAAACGCCCTGCCTGAACAGGTGGAAAATCTTTTCCAGCAAACCGTAGGCGTTGGAAAGCAGTTCGGCGTAATAATCGTAAGAAACGGCAGTCATGATTTTGAAGTAGCCACGTTCCGCGAAGACAAGTGTTATACCGACGGAAGACGCCCCGACCAGGTCGCATTCACCGATGCGCGGCATGATGCCAGGCGCCGCGACTTTACGATCAATGCAATGTTCTACGACCCCTTAGCCGGGCATACTTATGACTACACGGGTGGACAGGAAGACCTTGCACGAAAGCTGATAAGATGCGTAGGCAGCCCCGAAGAACGCTTTATCGAAGACCACCTGCGCATGATGCGCGCAGTACGTTTCGCCGGATCCCTGGATTTCCGCATAGAGCAGAAAACATTCGACGCAATCCGCAAGCACGCCCCTCTTATTAAACGGGTAAGCCCTGAACGAATAGGACAGGAACTCACTCGTACGCTTCTCGAGTCTAACAAGGCAGGTCAATCAATAGTTCAGATGCAGAAGCTCGGTCTTCTGGAAGAAATATTGCCGGAGGTAAGCGCAACAATAGGCCAGCAGCAACCGCCACAATTTCATCCGGAGGGCGACGTTTTTACACATACAGTGATCATGCTCGATATGATGGAAACAACTTCTCCCGTGCTGGCATATTCAGCCCTGCTCCATGATATTGGCAAACCTGGTACAGCCAGGCATGCTCCGGATCGCATTCGTTTCGACGGCCACGCAGGCCTGGGCGCAGATATGGCAAGGACAATATTGAACAGGCTCAGGTTCCCATCAGAAACCATCGAAAATGTCACCCGTTGTATACGGGATCATATGAGATTCATGGATGTTCCCAGGATGAAACGCTCAACCCTTCGAAGGTTGACAGGTTCTCCAGTCTACAAAGAAGAACTGGAATTGCACCGCCTGGATTGCCTTGCAAGCCATGGAGACCTGAAGAATTATCATTACCTTAAAGATTTCGAGAAAACTCTTAAATCAGAACCTTCGCTCCCCGACCCCTGGGTTACAGGACACGATATCATGGCCGGGGGCATATCAGAAGGCCCCGCAGTGGGATACTGGCGAAACATGGCCTATGAGGCCCAGCTCGAGGGGAAATTCTCCAACCGGCACGAGCTTCTCAAATGGCTGCGTCAAAAAATTAATGCAGATGCGGATGCTTCAGACCAGAAATAAGTCTCACGCAATTTTGAGCGCCTTATGCGCTGCGCCTGCGTCAATTGCCATGTCGCTCACCATCGGCTTGGTTATCCTGATCTCACCGGGCTTGCCCATGCGCGGGGCCTCAAACATCACTTCGAGCATAAGTTTTTCCACTATTGCTCTCAACCCCCTGGCGCCAGTCTTTCTCTTGATGGCGCTGCGAGCCAGTTCGCGCAGCGCACTTTGCGTGAAAGAAAGCTCAAAACCTTCCATGGCCATCAATTTCTGGTATTGTTTAAGCATGCAGTTTTTCGGTTCTACGAGGATCCTCACAAGGTCGTCCTCCGTCAGGTCGGACAATGCCGAAACCACCGGAATCCTTCCGACCAGTTCAGGAATCAATCCGTACTTGGTCAGGTCTTCCGGCTCTACCTCGGCCATAGCTCCTTCTTTGCCCGAACTGGCTGCGCCATCCTGTTCGGTGAACCCGAGGGCGTGCTTGCCGATTCTTCTGCGCACAATTTCCTCAAGCCCCACAAAGGCTCCGCCGCAGATAAAAAGAATATGCTCGGTGTTGATCTGAATATATTCCTGCTGGGGGTGCTTTCGTCCGCCTTGAGGCGGAACATTTGCCACATTGCCCTCGAGAATCTTCAGCAAAGCCTGCTGTACGCCCTCTCCTGAAACATCACGGGTAATGGAGACGTTCTGGGTCTTGCGCCCGATCTTGTCTATCTCATCTATATATATGATGCCCCTTTCCGTTTTCTCAATATTGCCCGAGGCGTTCTGGTAGAGCTTGAGAAGTATATTCTCCACATCTTCGCCAACGTACCCCGCTTCTGTGAGTGTGGTTGAATCCACTATCACAAATGGCACATCAAGCATCCTTGCAAGCGTCCGGGCAAGCAGCGTTTTTCCGCTGCCCGTCGGACCTATCAGCATTATGTTGCTCTTCTCAATATCAACACTGGAAAAGGGATCTCCATCGTCAAAATAAAGGTGCTGTTTCAGGCGTTTGTAATGATTATGCACAGCTACGGCCAGAGTCTTCTTCGGCATTTCGTGTCCGACAACATACTGGTCCAGGAATTCCTTGATTTCGTGTGGTTTCGGCACTTCGAGCAAGGACACATCCATGTCCTCGTCCTGCTTCACCTCCGACTCAAGCAATGAGTTGCACAAACCAATGCACTGGTCGCATATATTGACGCCAGGACCGGTTATCAATTTCTTCACTTCTGTCTGCCGCTTTCCGCAGAAAGAGCATACTGTTTTCTCAATAGCCATTAGCTCCCGCCTGATTTTCTACTGTTGCTTCTTTGCGTTTTTCTTGCTTTTTACAGCCTCTTTTTTACTCTCTACCACCCTGTCCACGAGTCCATATTTCACAGAATCTTCCGCAGACATAAAGAAATCCCTGTCAGTATCGCTGGCAATTTCTTCCAGGGACTTTCCAGTATGTTTTGCAAGTATCTGGTTGATCTTATCCCGTATTCTGAGGATCTCCTTCGCTTGAATGCTTATATCCGCCGCCACGCCCTGTACCCCGCCCCAAGGCTGGTGAATCATCATCCTGGCATGAGGCAACGCATAGCGTTTGCCCTCTGCACCCGCGGCAAGAAGCACAGCGCCCATGCTGGCTGCCTGGCCTACGCAATACGTTGCAACATCACACTTAAGGAACTGCATAGTGTCGTACACCGCCATCCCGGCAGTCACGGACCCGCCCGGCGAATTGATGTACATACTGATATCCTTCTCTGAATCTTCCGCCTGGAGGAAAAGTAATTGCGCTATCAAAAGGTTGCTTATACTGTCGTCAATTGCCGAACCGACGAATACTATCCTGTCTTTCAACAATCTGGAAAAAATGTCATACGCTCGTTCACCCCGTCCGGTCTGCTCCACCACCATCGGGACCAATGCCTGGTTCATTTCAGTCATAGATTTCTCCTATTTCTTGATCTTTGCCTGTTCAAGCAGAAAGTCCAGCGTCTTCTCCTGTCGAAGCTCGGACTTAATTCTCGCCAGGGCATTCTGTTTCTCAAGTTCAGCTTTCATGCGCGCCTTATCCATACCGTAACCGGCCGCCATTGATTCAATCCGTTCCTCTACTTCCGATTCGGATACTTCAATATTCTCCTCTTCAGCAATACGTCCCAATATATACATCAGTTTGACCCTATCTACAGACGTTTTTTGCGCCTCACTTAGAATCTGGTCTTTTCTCTGCTCAAGTTGCTTCCTGCCCAACCCTTGTTGCGCCATATTCTGGATCATATTGCGCGCAATAGCATTTTTCTCCTGCTCTAGTTGGGAAACCGGGACTTCCATATCTGTCTTATCAAGCAAATGCCGGGAAATCTCATTTTTGAGGCGGCGCTTTTCGCTGTTCTCTTTTGCTGAAACAAGCTCCTCTCTAACTTTTTCCCGGAATTCCTCTTCGTTTCCAACATCCATGCTCTTGAAAAACTCCTCGTCCATGTCAGGGAGAACCTTCTTCCGAACCCTCTTGACCGTCACATCATACGAGGCTTCTTTTCCAGCAACCTCCCCAACATGATAGCCTTCCGGAAAACTCACTTTCACAGTCATACTTTCCCCCGCGGAAGCGCCTTCCAACTGTTTTGAAAAACCCGGCAGGAACTCCTGGTCGCTGAGTATGACCCAGAAATCTACGCCTTCCCCCAGCCCGGTCGAGACGGGGGCGATTTCGCCTACGGGTTTGCCGTCTATCTTACCCGAATAATCCAACTGGAGCATGTCTCCCTGACCAGCCGGCTGCTCGCTGTTTTCTTCGTAGCGCGCCATACTGTCACGGACCCTGTGAGTGGCCTCTTCGATTTCTTCCCCGGTAACCTCGGTCTTCTCACCTTTCAGTGATATCTTGCCGTACCGGGGGAGCTTGAATTCAGGCGCGACGTCTATAGTAAAATCAAAACTCAAACCTTCATCCTTGCCGATGCTTTCGTTGGAAACATCAACCACTGCTACCGGCGCCATCTCTTTTTCATCTACAGCCTCCCTGTAGATACGTGGCAAAAGATTTTGTTTTGTATTTTCAAGAATATCTTTGTAAAACCTTTTTTCAATAACTTCGGCCGGCGCACGCCCTTTGCGAAATCCAGGTATCCTGGCAACCTTCCTGTACTCCTGAACCAACCGGTCATATTCAGGTTGTATCTTCTCCGCAGAAGCTTCAACATGTACATGTTTTCTACATTTTCCTGCATCTTCTACTTCAATCTTCACCCTTTTCCCCTGTCTTATTTTTTAAACACTTCTCGAACAGCGTTCCGGCATCTCCTCTGACGTGTCTACTCCTTCATCGACATCAGAAATTCGGCATTACTGTTGGTCTTTTTCAATTTATTTACGATCATTTCCATAGCTTCAACTGGAGGAACACCGTTAATTGCTTTCCTGAGGACCCATATCTTTCCTAGTTCATCCGGATGCAGCAACAGCTCTTCCTTTCGCGTTCCAGACTTTTCAATATTAATAGCCGGAAACACGCGTTTGTCAACCAGCGAACGGTCAAGGCAAAGCTCCATATTTCCCGTCCCTTTGAACTCCTCAAAAATCACCTCGTCCATCCGGCTGCCGGTATCGACCAGCGCGGTAGCCATGATCGTCAAGCTGCCGCCGTTTTCGATATTTCTGGCCGCCCCGAAAAATCGTTTGGGCTTATGCAGCGCATTAGCATCAACGCCGCCGGAAAGAATCTTTCCACTGTGCGGCTGTATGGTGTTATAAGCTCTGGCAAGCCTTGTTATGCTATCCAGCAGAATAACGACGTCCTTGCCACTTTCTACCATTCTCTTCGCCATCTCAAGAACAACACCGGACAGTTGAACATGCCTTTCGGGGCCTTCATCAAATGTTGAACTTAACACGTGAGCAGAAGTGTTGTGAATCATATCAGTGACCTCTTCCGGTCGCTCGTCGATAAGCAGAATAATGAGATGAGCGTCGGGATGATTCCTGGATATGCTGTTGGCTATCTTCTGCAGCAAAACTGTCTTCCCGGTCCGTGGCGCTGCTACTATCAGACCCCGCTGACCGAAACCTATCGGCGTGAAAATATCCATTATCCGCATAGATATTTCGCGCGGATCCTGCTCAAGATTGATTCGCTGGTCAGGAAACAGCGGAGTGCGGTTTTCAAATGGAATTTTATTTCTCGCTTCGTCCGGGTCAACGTCATTCACCGATTCCACTCTGAGCAGCGCAAAAAACCTTTCCTTGTCTTTCGGTTGCCGAATCTGGCCGCTGACCAGATCTCCCGTCCTGAGGGCAAATCTGCGTATCTGTGAGGGCGAGACGTAAATATCTTCCGGACACGGTTGATAATTGTTGTAAGAAGACCGTAAAAATCCGAAACCGTCGGGCAATATTTCGAGCACACCCCTGCTGAAAATTGTCCCGCCTTCCGCGGCAACGGCTTTCAGAATTTCAAATGTCAGCTCATGCTTCTGCACGGCTCCCAGTTCCACAAGTCCGAACTTGTCAGCCATCTTGCGCAATTCCGGCATAGCCATGTCCTGTAGATCATGCAGGCAAAGTTTCTCAGGGATGTTGCCGTTGACCGGTTTCCGCGAATCCTGATTTTCCTGGGACCCGTTCCCGGACTCTTCCTCGATCCGGTCACGCTTTCTGGGCCGATGCCGGTTAGAACTGCGCCCGCCGTTTTTCTGGCGTGCCCCCTTCTTTCTGCCGTTGTCATTATTAGTTCTTGGACCCATATTTCTGCCTCCGGATGTTCCTCAATACCCTGTTTGTCTGCTTTCTAAGCGCTTCCTTTGTACCTTCGTTGCGTATAACATAATCCGACCTGACTGCCTTTTCCTCTACATCAATCTGCGCATCAATCCGCCTCATTGCATCTTCATAACACAGACCCCTCTGGGCCAAACGCCGAATCTGGCTGCTTCTGTCCGATGCCACACATATCACTGCATCCCAGCCCCATCCCGCTCCAGCTTCATACAGAAGCGGCACAATGGCCACCGCCCCCTCTGCGCCAGCACAGGCCATTTCCTCTGCGCGCAACCATAGGCTTATGGTATCCATAACTACAGGATGCACAATGCGGTTCAGTTTCATCCGATCGCGGGAACAGGAAAAAATCGCGTCCGCAAGTTTTGCCCGGTCAATTCGTCCGTCTTCAGTCGCTATTTTCCTGCCAAATTCGGATATCACGCGCATGTAAACATCCGTGCCTGGCTGCATAAGTTCTCGCGCAATATCATCCGCCTCGCGCACATGCATTCCAAGCTCTGCCAGCATCGCCCCAACCAGGCTCTTGCCACATGCTATTCCGCCGGTAAGTGCAATCTTCAACATTGAACTCGGATAAAGGCCTCAAAATAATTGACTCGTGCAGAAATGGATATTACAGGATCTCTGGAAATTCTTGATTCGTACAGTTAATTTGCACGTATTAAGATAACTTATGCACTTCGGGAGCGAACATGTCAACAGAAAAGCCCATATTTTGAAAATTTTTCTATACCACCGGAACTGATATCTACAACAACTGACCTTGCTCAAGCTCCCTGGCAATACTTCCGAATTCCCACTTACGGCAAAAATCTATCAAAGATTTTTTATCTTCGCCCGTTACCTCCATCTGATCAGGACTGAACGGACATTCAAGATCACTCTTCAATCTCACCATCTCAAGGTTTCTCAAAACCAGTTCCCTGTCCTTCACAATCCTTGCCAAAGCTTTATCCTGCCCTGTGGCCGGGATTCCGGCAAGAATGTGCCGTAGAGGTCCGTATTCATTCAGTACCCTGGCAGCGGTCTTTTTTCCAATTCCTTCCACGCCCGGAATATTGTCCGAAGCGTCGCCAACCAGCGCAAGCCAGTCAGGCACCATACCAGGTTCGACGCCCGTCTTGGCTCTGACCCCTTCCACATCCAGAAGATTTTCTTTGCCGGCCACTGGTATAACCTTAACCGTCGTGCTTACCAACTGGTAAATGTCCTTGTCACCTGTGGCGATGAGTATTTCATCAAATCGCTCCCGATATTTTGCCACAACTGATGCTATCACATCATCAGCCTCTTCCTTGTCCACCCTCGCCCAAGGCAACCCTGCGGCATCCAGATATTCCTCGGCTACAGGTTTCTGAATCCTCAGTTCCTCCGGCATCGCCGGACGTTGGGCCTTATATTCAGCATGAAGATCGGTACGCCGTTCCGGAATGCCTCCATCAAAAATCACTGCTTCGTGCGTTGGTTGCCACTTCGTTTCAAGTTGCCGAAGCATTCTGACGAAGCCAAAAACTGCGTTCGTAGGCTGCCCATCGGAGGTTGAAATATTGCGTATGGCAAAAAATGCCCTGTAAATAACAGCCATCCCGTCGATCAAAAGCAGCCTTTTTGAGGACATCAGACAATCCTTACAAAGCGCATGTCCCAAAGCATGACGTCGGAATCAATTGCCGGATCATTCACTCTCGCTTTCAGCTATCGTTTGCTCAAGAATGGTTGTATCGTCAGCAGGCGAGAGCGGCTTACCGGCCGGATCAACCAGCTTCGCCGTAACAAAAATCAGAAGATTCCGCTTTTCGCTACGGTCGTATTTACTCCTGAACAAACGGCCAATCAGGGGAATGTCACCCAGTATCGGGACCTTGTCATTAACGCTTTGCCGGTCTTCAGTCATCATCCCACCCATTACAACCGTCGCCCCGTTGTATATGGACAGCCGCGTGGCCACCGTCCTGGTATGGAAGAACGGCTGTTCCATATTGAGAACAACTTCGTTGCCTGCGCTGTCAATAAAGCTGCTTCCGTAGTTGCGCCAGGTTGGCTCGGTCACTACCTCCGGGGTCATGGTCAGGTCAATCATCTGACCGTCGTCGCTTACTTCCGGAACCACCCCGAGTATTACGCCAACCTCACGCGTCTCAAAAGCGCTGGGCTCCACAATGCCTCCGATAATAACATCAACATCGTCGTCGCCCGCAGTCACAGGGGTTACCGTGAAGTCCGTGGGGTATATATATTCGGTGACAACCTTGATCTCAGCATCATGTCCCGCCTGGGTGGTCACCTTTGGCGCGGAAAGCATGTCCGCAAAACCACGCTGCTCCATGGCATGAAGTATAAACTCCAGCTCCGGATTGGTAAGCACTCCGGCAACAGTCAGAAGGCTGTCGGACACAGACGCGTTATTAAGCCCTTCTCTCACAAAGCGGTTTGCCCTTGTAAATCCGCGACTTCCGCCTATCGGCGACTGGTCATTAGCTCTGACTACCAAACGCTCCTGGCTGGATGGCAGAATACTTGATCCGCTGTCCGGATTAGTGGCAACTTCCCAGTCATCTGTCAGCAACCACTCGAACCCAAGCGAACTGAGGTCGCCTCTTCGAACCTCGACAAACCTGGCTTCGATCTCAATCTGATATGGAACCACGTTGATTACCGAGAGAATCTGTTCGAGAACAGCGAGGTTTGCAGCGGTATTCGCTACTATCAGCTTTCCGATCGAACCAACATATTTTATGGACGACCCTTCGGGCCAATCAACACCCATTTCCTTGAAGCCCTCTTGCCAACTGCCTTCTTCTTCCTGTTGGTCGGCTCCGGCACCGCCAAAGCCCCCGAAACCGCCGCCTACGGCCCTACCGCCGCCTCCGCCGCCGACAAGTTCGCCCTTGATTCTGGCTATCTTCTGCTGTGCGCTCGGCAGTACACTGTACCATCTGACAATAATATCTCCCCGGGGCTTATCCGACGGCACAAGTTTGACTATACTCTCCTCAACCTCGACTCTAAGGTCGGCAGCATCGGCCACAAGCTTCAATGACCGCCATAACGAAATGTAACGCGCGCTGAATGTTATAAGTTCAACATCTTCTGCTGCGGACCCTGCACTCACTTCTTCGTCCGTGTCATCCGATCCCCACAGGTCACCGCCTGCCCTTTCCCTGGGGCTCTCATCACTAGCGGCCTGGCGCCCTCTGCCAAGCTGTAAAATAATATTGACGCCTTTGCGCTCGTCATCGCTTTTGTCATATTCAATGCTCGCGTCAGTCAGAAAATCTACAACATCATTTATATTGGCCTGTCTGAAGCTGATCTCCGGTATTTCTATATTCTGCATCTTCTCGATAAGCTTGGTCCTGGCAGACACCCTCATCTCCGGTTCCGGTCTTGTGGTCGTGTCAGCATCCTGAATTCCTCCCGGACTGACTTCCGCATAATCCCTCGGGTTCCATGTCTCAATGAGGCTGGCTATCATATTATCACGAGTGGTTTCTCTCTCCATGACTGCTCTGTCTTCTCGTTCGCGCGCAACTTTGGCCAGCAGACGGATTGCCTCGGTATTGTCGGGGTTGTTTTTAAGAACCCGCTCGAATTCATATTGGGCTTTGTTATACTCGCCTGCTGCAAGATAACGCCTGCCAACCCTTAATGCTTTTTTGACGTCTGCTTCTTTCTGCCGGAAATCTTTTGAATCAATATAGTCCGCAGGCCGAGACACGTCTATCTTGCTCGGTTCTTCCGCTATCAGTCGTTTCAACGTACGCACAAGCCTAGCAGACTTTTCATGGCCCAGATTTGCTGCCTTCTGAGCCCTGGCCTGGGCTTTTTCATATTCCTTTTGCTCTTTCAGTAGAAGGGCTTCCTGGTAGTAGCAATTTCTCAAACCATCCCGCGCTCTCTGCCGTACCCATTCTGTTTCGGGTCGTCGCGGAATCCTTTTATCCAGGGCTGACCTGAAGAGATTCACGGCCTTTTCAAAATTGTTCCTGTCCAAAGCCGCCTCGCCTTCGAGCATGGTTTCTCTGGCATACTGTTCCAAGGCTGTGCGGCGAAGTTCTTCCTCAGTCATAACATTGCTCAGCTCGGGCGAAATCTTCTGTTCACGCTCAGCAGCCGGTTGCATTCCCGGGACCGCTTGCACCACCACCTGCTCATCTTCGGTCTCTTGCGCACCCTCATCGGCCTGCTCATCTTCCAATTCAAGGATATCCTCTTCTATAGACGCAGCAGCCTCGCCGACTATCCGGGCAGTATCCTGCATCCGTTCCTCTGCGTCAGAACGACTAGTCTCAGGCGAAGCAGCATCTTCTTCTGTTTCGTCAACTTTTCCTTCTTCAGGAACAACATCCGTCTCTTCTTCCGCCGGCCCGGGCTCTTCGGGTTCCTCTGTCGTTTCACCCAACAAATCTTCAAGTCCTATTTCTTCGTCTCCGGTATCCGCTTCTTCAGTTTGCCCGTCTTCTTCCCCGGCCTCGCCAAACCCGCCAAGCAACTCCTCAAGCTCAGCTTCTTCGTCTTCCCCTTCATCAACATCGGCCTCATCACCCGTGTCTCCACCACCGTCGACAGTGTCGTCCTCTTCAAGATCGTCCGAAAGGGAATTAGTGTTTCCCTTTTCGTCATCTCCATTTTCTGGCTCGACGGTTTCACCCGAGTCCTCATCCGAGCCCAGAATGTCTTCTATAAACATCTCTTCACTGGCCGCCGAGCTGTCCTCGTCATCCTGGGCTGACGATACATAGATTCCATAAAAAACCGTGAGTGCAAGAGCGCAAAACAGCGCTATACTATATTTCCTTAATAACATTTTATGAGTCCCCCAGAATTTGGCATTCAAACATCTGCAATACTACATCTTCCGATTCGCCTGAAACCGGCTACACCAATGCTCCTAGCTCTCAGGTTCCGACTGTGAATCCCGGCCAGAAGCCCTTCCAATCTTGATTTTCTCCCCAACGGGAAGCTTGTTAATTAATACGTTTCTCTCGTCCGTGTCAATATCTAATACTTTATATTCTATTCCTTTGAGGACAAACTGGTCCCCTTCCCTGACACGAAACTCTTTATTCTCCATCTGGAAATTCAGAATAGCGGAATATTTTGTGTATTCCCTGCGCTTTCCGATAACAAGGGTTATTTGCTCTTCGTTTCTCTTGAGAGTCAGTTCAGATGCGTCAATCTGGACCTCACGCCCAAGGGATTCTTTGAAAACGCTTTTCTTCTTCTCCTCGTAGTCGGAGACAGTAAAGCCATTGACCTTTTCCCCCACCTCTACAAAGTGGGTCCTGCTGAAATCCAATGCATTGATCCCGAACTGCAACCCGTCAGGCAGTCGCACTTTGCTCCTGAACAGAAGAGGGAAGGCCTCGGCATCCAGCCGCACAAGCCACAAATCCTTCTCTGGCGGAGGAAAATCCTCCGGGTCGTTCGGATCAGTGCCCGCCTTAAACTCCGTTAAATTGCTGTATCCGTCGCCATCAGCGTCAGTCATAGCATCCGACGCATCATTGGGATCAAGACCATGCTTACGTTCCCACTCATCCTTCATGCCGTCTTTGTCCCAGTCCTCGCGTTCTCCCCTCGGTTTAGGCTGCACATGGTTGCAAAACCTGCAGACCCGGGCGTCAAACGGGATCGGCATTTTGCAGTCAACGCACCAGACGCGTCTCTCAGGAACAGTAAGAGAATTTGTCCAGTCCTCATATTTCAGCGTGTCGGGCCGTGCCAGCATGTCTACTGCCGCTTGATACGGACCTGTATCAATCATTGACGCATGTTCATGGCTCGGTTGAAGAGTTGCAAGTTCTTGCTCCAGTCTCTGTCTCATAGACTTCGCCCCGCCGACAAGCATCACCAGATATAGCAGCGAACCCAGAAGAAAGACTAAAACCAGACCCGCCAGAAGGCGGTCGTAATAAGTCCTGCCCCATTCGAAAATTCTAGTCGTGTTAAGCTTCAATATCTGTTTCCTCAGCAAATTTGTAGACATCCAGTTCAAGGCGGATGCTCATCGGTTTCTCAAGTTGCAAACCGCTGACCAACCTGTCCTCCCTTAAAGGATACTCACCCTCGTCATCGCCGGCCTTTCTCTCAGTGACTGCAATCTCTCCGGGATGCCTGACATCCCCTTTCGGCTTTTCCATTGATATGTAAACGACAACAACAAACAGATCGTGGTCAACAAGACCATTGAGAGTCTTCAGCACTGCTTCCTCTTCCGCCTCAAAATCCAGCACAAAACGATACTTGCCGTAAAGACTGTCTTCCGCCACAAGTCCCGCACCAGAATTCCTGATTCTCGCTGCACCACTTCCGCGAGACCTGTAGCCAGCCGATTCAACAGGTTGACCCGCACCTTCAAAGACTTCCCTGTCTATCTTACCCAGCTTTTTGACGCCGGCCTTATTCAAAATCGTGACAAGCTCCTCAATAATGGCAAGTTGTTCTGTCAGGCGGGGAACCTCCGCGGGACGCGGCGTCCTCATATCCTCCGCAAGGTATCTTTCAAACCCGATGGAGATACTCTCATTACGGGGAAACATGTCTGTGATCGTTCTGTATTTGTCCTGAAGATTTAGAATAAATACCGACGGGCTCCTTTCATAGCCCGTGTCAACCTGGCGTTCGCGCAGGTCGGTCATAGTTCTTTCAAACCATTTCATGGCAGTGGCAACATTCTCCCGTTCAACATCTACGTTTACCGAAGAGGGAAAGGGCTCCTTGTCATAGTACTTATGAAGCTGAGTCTTCTTATTATTGACCCTTGCTTCTTCCCGCTGGAATTCCCTTATGCCCCTGAACAGCAGAACCGCCGATGCGATAAACATAACCGCAAGCACGGCTGCCACAGACAAAAAAATTATTTTTTTTCCAGTCATTGCTGATTAATCACCTTATCTGGATACGTTCCGCCAGTTCGGCCTCAAGAGTAAACTCGTTAACTCCAGGCACTTTCGCGCGCGGCATCTTTGTAATGCGCACGTTGTCGCTGAAAACCTCGTGTGTCTTTAGCCGGTCCCTGTAGACTTCCATCGCAGGAGTCCCTGAACTTTCCGAGACCAGTTCAATTCTGTCCTGGAAACCCGCCGCTTCGATCGTAATGCTGACTATCTCCGCTCTATCCTTCGTTGTAACCGGGTTAATCCTGCGAATCCACATTCCTTTGAATATTGAGTCCTGAACAGCCGCAATTATATCGAGCCACTGCGTTTTTTTAGAAATCAGAGAGGTTAATTTTCCTATATCGTCTTCTATCTTACTTCGCTCATCAAGAACCCTGTTGAGCGTTTCGTGAGTTTCTTCCAGCCCTCCGATCTTGCTGTCCACAGTTTCAGCGAGCTTTGTCAGCATCTTCTGTGTCTGGTGAAAATACACCCACCAGCAGAGCATAATCAGAACAACGCCCACCGCAGAAAGAATAAAAAACGGCTGCCGTCTCCTCATTGTCTTCTTTGCTACGAGCCCGGGCGGCATCAGATTAATTTCAACCGGACAGCTAAGAGCGCCTCGAAGCGCCAGCCCGGTGACTTCACCGAGCATATGCATATCGTTCTCCAGTCTTTCAGACGATAATGTTTCGTTTACAGCAACTCTCTCAAACGGGTTGATGAAATCAACTTCAGCGTCCAGCTTTTCCCTGAAAAATGTATCCAGGTGAGGAACAATAGAGCTGCCTCCCGCGAGCAATACCAGCCCCGGGGCAGCCCCGCGCTGCTGGCTGCGATAGAAATTGATCGATCTGTTCACCTCCGCATGCAGGCGGGTGACAACATTCCTTACTATCTTGGAAACCTTCTCACCAACTTCGTTGTCCGGCCCGGAGTAAACACCTCCAAAAGCAACAAATCCATGTTCCATCTTCAGATCTTCAGCTTCGGAGTAGGAAACGTCAAACTCCTTCGCAATTTCTTTCGTAAGAGTGTTTCCCGCGACTGGAATACTTCTGCTGAAAATACGGCTGCCCTCAATAAAAATCAGATTGGCCGATTTTGCCCCTATGTCCAGAAGCATCGTGCATCCCTGCAATTCAGGATTGTTGTATCGCACCGCGTTATAAAGCGCCATGGGAGCTACATCAACTATTTCCGGCTCCATTCCGATTTCAACAAGACAGTCTGTTATCTTCCTGACGTTTTCAACCTTCACAGCGACCAGCATAACGTTCTGTTCGCCCTCTTCCCCCTCAATAAGCTGATAGTCCCACACAACCTCTTCTATAGGGAACGGCACATTCTGTTCAGCCTCATAGCGCACAATCTGCAGCACTTTATCGCTAGAGACAGGCGGAAGTTTGACAAATCGAGGAAAAACAGCCTGCCCGGATATACTGATGCAGGTTATCCCCTCCCGTATGCCCTGTTCCTTCATCACCTTGCGAAGGGTCTTCTTAATATGAGAAGTGGTGTCGCCTTCCTCAGAAACTTCAGCCTCGTAGTAGCCGATTCCATAGTTCAGCAGTTCCGGACCTTCCGACCCACCCCGGGCAAACTCTGCGACCACAAGT
This sequence comes from uncultured Victivallales bacterium, assembly GCA_964433435.1. GTDB lineage: Bacteria > Verrucomicrobiota > Kiritimatiellia > UBA8416 > CAYSRM01 > CAYSRM01. The sequence continues at coordinate 2,087 of CAYSRM010000023.1, read as the reverse complement.
TTGCTGGCGCCGATATCAATCGCAATAATGTTTTTCTTTCCGAACATATTTCTAATCAAACGGCAGAGACGGCAAGCCTACCGCTCCTACCTATTCCTTAATATATTGGTAATCTTCGATATTAATATACTTGAATGGCGAACTGGCTCTGTCCAGCAGGTACCCGCCCCTTTCAGTCACGACATCACTGTTCAAAACGTTCTTATTATTCCACCAGTCCTCCGGCAGTTCTTTGTCCCGGGAGTCGAAGACATAAGCAATCAATTTGCCTTCAAACCTTATTTCCACGGCAATGGCAACAAGTTCGCCGTACCGCAGCACAGCAGGCGGTCTCAGGTATACCGTACTCATGTGATCCCGCCCCTGCTGAATATCTGCATAGGTGACATTTTCCTTATAGAAACTGTAAGCAAGCCTTCCTTCAACCCGGGTTCTGCTCATTGCGTAATACTGAAATGTGAGCGAGTCAATCCACTCTGGAGCCGTATCGTAGGTCGTCTTGATCTCAATCCATTCCCGGGGGCGTTTAACGCTGCGGCGCACATCGGTATCATAATGCGGTGTTTCTACTATCGCCCTGCGACGCAAACCTTCCAGTGCCTTTATCTGCAGTATCCCCGGATTCTCTCCCGTTTCCGCACCGGGATAAACAGGCCTGCCCTGCCCGAAAGACCTGAAAGTTAAACCACATAGAAGCGCCAGAACACTCAAAAAACATAGAATACGTTTCATTGCCAGTAGATCCCTCCTTTAGCGTGGGTTTGAACTATACACTGCCACTATCAAAAAAATCAAATGAAAAACCAAGCATTAGTTATTTGCGCCATTTTTGTCCATAGTTGATCGGCTCCTTCAACGGACTCCATCATGCAAGTTAAGAGACGAAACCGCCGAGTTAACCGCCTTACCAGTTACCCGAACACGCATCCCTTGTATCCTGCCATGTTATCTGTTCAACATGGCCGTCAATAAAAACCGCGTTTCCGTTCCCGCTGTGATAGATGCCAACCGACTCAACAGGGTAAGCTCCACCGCTGCTTTTGTTTCCATTCAACTGGCCGTCGTACGCCCATTTGTTATTATCCATAAAAGTACGTTCCGCTATTGTCTCGCTCCCGTAGGCATTTGTTATGCCGGCATCAGCAAAGAGCAGAATTTTACTGATGGGATGTTCTTTGATGTCTTTCCTCGATGCCTGACTGTTCATCACGTAGGAACGGACTATTTCATTATCTGCGTCAATAGAGTTCCCTGTAGGGTCGCTGTTCACTATTCGCTCAAAAGTAGGACAGAAATAGATCTTGAGGCTTTTACCCGTATATTCCCACAAATCCCCCCTTTTTATTATATCAACCCCGGCGTCCCCCCACCACGGTGACTCGCCAACCGGACTGGGGTTGTTGTAGTGAACACCAGTGGGAAAATTCGTCCATGATATCCAGCCTATATCGCCTGTTTCATACCAAGGAACGCTACTGTTGTTCCTCCATTTGCTCGTACCATTTCTACCCCTGGGCAACCTACCGTCGTGATCGTAGGCATAGCTAGTCGCCGCCACTTGAAGCTGTTTGAGATTGTTCTTGCACTGAACATTTCTTGCTTTCCGGCGCACTTTGCCAATCACTGGAAATATCATTCCGAACAGAACACCTATTATAATGATAACAATCAAAAGCTCCAGCAGCGTAAAACCTTTAAGTCCTACTGATTTTCGCGACCCTGTACCATTGAATCTTCTGAAATTCATACTGCGCCTCCGTGAGAAAGTCTTATCCTGCACACCCATTCCACTATTACAAAAATAACCTTATCCAATGTAATAAACAATCAAAAAAAATAACTGCAATTCGCATTATTGCCATTGACGCATGAGATGACAGGCAGGAATGCCCGTCTTACCCAGTATGTCGGTCATTCCTGGCCGACTCTATTAAAGCCGTGCCGCCATAATGCAAATTGCTGAAAAAAACAGCAACACTCACTCTGACCGCGCCTCCGCTACGAAACATGCCTGACGGCATTGACTACAAACCGGCCGCGAAACATGCCTGACGGCATTGACTACAAACCGGCTGCGAAACATGCCT
>CAYSRM010000022.1:0-22318 GCA_964433435.1 uncultured Victivallales bacterium | reverse complement strand
TCAGGGTTTTTCTTCATGCAAGAAGGGCTTAACTTAGTGCCATTCGGGTCAGACCCTGCCGCCACCTGACCCTGCCGCCACCCAATCTTCTACGCAAACGCACAGAGGATACCAGTTCTGAGATCGGATGACGGAGCGAAGTCAGGGTGAACAGAGGCAGTGGCGCGCCCGGCAGGAGTCGAACCTGCAACCACCTGATCCGAAGTCAGGGGCTCTGTCCAGTTGAGCTACGGGCGCATTTATAAGGGGTTTTACTCTTTTGCGGCGAGGTTTGCCGAGATTAATCCTTCTCAGCCGACTGATGGCGTTTTCTAGCGCGGAATTCGGGGGCTTCTTTTATGCATTCGCCGAGAATTTTGAGCGATTTGCCGATCAAATGGAGGCTGTCTGGTTTCAGCTCCGCAGGCTGACTGCCAACATCTTTCCAGCCAGAGGTCTCTAAATCGTCCGGCGGCAAAGCAAGATTGTCCCAGTTTGCAAAAAGCCTTCCCCAATGACTGTGGAGCAGGTCCCGCACAATCTTCTGGTGCGTGGTGTACCAGTATGAATCATGGTAGATAACGCTGGCAATGTAGGCCCACGGTGCCAGTATGGTTTTAAGCGACCATTCGAGCGGCTTGCGCAGCGGACCCCAGTAAATTTTGTGCTGCATCTTGCTGGCAAAGGTCATCTTTTTGTACGGCCCTACGAAATGCCAGTTCTCTTTTGCGGCATCCTCGTCTCCAACTATTTCTATTTCTTTGGGATCTCCACAACCCAGCCCTTTCTCATGGGCAAGCCGGATAAACTTGATCTTCAAGGGGTCGAATCCCATGAGTTTCGCGGCAACCGCATCAATGGCGACCTGGTCAGAGGAAGCGAGTATCACGTCCTTAACCTGGGGCAACATACACCTGGGTCCCGGCCCGTCGCCGGCAAAAGTACCGTCCATAACTGCCATAATACCGCTGTGAATCTTTTTCTGGATCATCAGAAGGTCTACAAGTGTCTCGTGTATTACGGGATGGGTATAGTGGCGATGTTCGTTGAGAAGCCCGCCGAATGCGTTTTTCATTGCGCCGGTAGTGGTCGTGAAAACGTGCGTCTTTACGGTTGGCAGGTGTATTATGTTCTCACCTATAAAGCGTTTAGGTATCATGAACCCGTCAGGATAGACGTCGTTGAGGCAGAGAAAATTGTCCGCGAGGTCGCCGACGGCGTCTCTGATGTTGATCCATTCTTCGCCCTCATAAAGATGGACATTTCTGAGCTTGTGCGCGTCGGTCACGTTGATCTGCTTGTTCTCGCGTTCGCCGAGATGGGAGTCGATAACGACCGTTCTGTTATGGCATCCGTGTATCAGGTTCGGGTCGTAACCGTCTTTCTTCAACGCGCGTATCACCCCGTCAAGCTGCCAGGGGGTGGTTGAAGAGGCGGGAAAGAAGAAATGCCAGCTTATGTTGATCTTCAGGGCGGTGTCCTTGTCCTTTGGCAGGACATCCTGATACCCGGCAAGATTCATGACGCGGTGATAATCACTGAGGACTGTTTCAGGCCTGGTCTTAAGTATTGCGACTTTTGATTTGTTCATAGTCCAAGAATTATAATCTTGGTGGATTGCCGGATGCAAGGATTAGCCTGATCTATTCATGAAAAATGCCACAGATGAACTCGCTTCGCCTTGTAACTGCGGCAAACTCGGCGCGTGAATAGATCAGGCTAGTGAGAAAGGGATGTGGGAAGAGGGTGGGACGAGAGACCATCCAATATCCAACACGGAATGATCAATGATCAAGTGAAGAGGAAGAAAGAAGAGAAGAAGTTAACCGCGAATTTGGCGAATGCACGCGAATGAAAGAGAAAAGTTAACTACGAAAGGCGCTTCCGCCTTCGCCGGGCCTACGGCGTGACTAAAGAAAGAACGCGAAAAGGGGTGGCGGAAGAGGGTGGGACGTGCGGAGGAGAGGGGGAGAAGATGAGAATTGCTGATCCGGGCTTGAGTCGGGTTTTGTCTGATGGTACTGTGGGGGACATGAAAAAATCACTTGTAATACTTGCTGCAGGCATAGGAAGCAGATACGGGGGACCTAAGCAGATGGACCCTGTAGGGCCTTCCGGCGAGTTTATTATCGATTATTCTATCTATGATGCACTGCGTGCGGGATTCAAAAAAGTAGTCTTCGTAATTTCCAGGAAAATAGAAAACGACTTCAAGAGTACTGTTGGTTCACGCATTTCCGAACATGTGGAGACAGAATATGTGTTCCAGGAGTTGGACGCCTTGCCGGAAGGGTTTGCGCCCCCTCCGGAAAGAAAGAAGCCGTGGGGAACGGGACATGCATTGATGATGAGCAAAAATGCAGTAAGTGGGGCGTTTGCGGTAATCAACGCCGACGATTTTTACGGTCGGGAATCGTATACTATCCTGTCAAAATTCCTGGATTCCGTCGAACAGGGAGCTTCTGCTTATGCCATGGTGGGTTTTGCCCTTAATAATACCGTCTCAAAACACGGTTCCGTGGCAAGAGGTATATGTGATATGGATGTCAAAGGGAATCTTTCGGACATAGTAGAGCGAACCGAGGTGGAGCTTCGTGAAAAAATGCCGGGTTACGTAGATGAACGCGGTCAATGGCTGCCGCTGACAGGGCACGAACTGGTCTCAATGAACATGTGGGGCTTCACGCCTTCAATTTTCGGACACCTGGAGAGCGAATTCAAAAAGTTCCTGACCGATCATGCCCTGGAGCTTTCTGCCGAGTTTTTCATTCCTTTCGGCGTGGATACACTCATAAAGCGCAAAGAGGCAACGGTTCGCGTTCTGGAAACACCTTGTTCATGGATGGGTGTTACCTACAAAGATGACAAGCAAGTTGTTGTGGACCGGCTTTCGAGTCTGATAAAAGCAGGAGAGTATCCGGAAGATTTGTGGGGAAGAGGCTAGATTCTGAACCGATTTCAGCCTTCGGCTGTGTCATTGGCAGCGCCCGACGAAGCCATCTGGGCGGAGGCGGGTCATTGGTTGAGAGGGAGAGAATATCCAATATCCAGCACGGAATATCCAATGATGAAGGGAGAGCCACGTCAGCGATGATATCGCTAAGTGGCCACTTGCCGCAGGGCGGCGACGTGGAAGAGATAAACTACGAAATACGCTAAAGACGCGAAATTTCATTAATTTGATTCTATCACGGAATGTGCAATGATGAAGGGCAAGAATTGTCCGCAGTCTGGTGAGTACAGCAGGTTGTTCTTCAACCTGCTGCCGTTTTGATTGCGGCCAAAGGCGCCTTAAGAGGAGAAAGAACTCATTGGCTGCTGGTTGAACGGTTCGCCAACGTGGCGAAAGTGGATTATTCGTGCAAAGCGTGAATAATCCACGTTAAACGTTGCACGGAGGGATTATGCTTAATACAAAGCAATGTTCTTTGAAGTGGTGCTTGTTGTTTGTGCTTTTTGCCTCCGTTCTTCGGACAGATGCGGCGGAACCCGAGGTCCGGGCTAAGGCAAAGATTGTGTCCTCTCATTTGTGGCGCGGCTGGGTTGTAAACGACGATCCCTGCTTTCAACCTTCTGTTTCCCTTCTTTCCGGCGGCCTCGGCTTGAATTTATGGGGTACTTTCGACCTTGAATCTGATTCCCGATCAGACAGCCGCAACAGGCTGGATACGACAGCCTATTATTCAGCCAGGCACGGCAGATATCTTTTTACTGCCGGGCTGGTGGGTTATTTCTATCGGGATGACCCGGAGGCGCATGCTCAGAATACCGGAGAAATTTTCGCCGGCTATTCTCTCAACATGCTGCTTGCGCCATCCATGACATTCTACTATGACTTTGATGAGCTGGCCGGTTATTACGCCTCTTTCTCCCTGGCACACAGTTTTCCGGTGGCAGAAGATTTGACCAGCATTGAGATGCAGGTATCAGTGGGAGGAGGCAGTGAAGAATATGCCGGCGCACTGCTGCAGTTCGAGGATAAAGACACCGGAAAGATGTATGAACCGGACGGCGAGACTCTAATGAATCTGATGGTTCGCGTTTCCATGCCAATAAAACTTGGCCTGCATGTCCAGCTTGTTCCCGGAGCCAGATATATGCGGCTGCTGAATCATGATGCCAGGCAGGCCGCGGAAAATGCGGGGGAAGAAACCGATTCGGTGGCGGCTGTCATCGGGTTGGTTGTGCGGGGAGATGGGCAGCGGTAAAGGGGAGATGGTGGGATGTGGGAGAAGAGGAAGATAATATCCAACACGGAATAGCCAATGATGAAAGAAGAGAAGAAGGGGAGAAGACTTTAACTACGAAAGACGCTAAGAACGCTAAAGGGCAGCAGGTTGGAGAACAACCTGCTGTACTGGGGGGAGGGGAAAAGGGGAGTTATTCTGCTATTTCCATTTCTATAATCGGGGCGCCGGTTTTCCAGGTTCTCAATGCCTTGAGATCCATGGTGATCTGGGTGCGGCGCTCGCTGCCTTCAGGGAGGGCTTCTCTTTCCGCTTTCAGTTTCTTGCGCCATATACCAAGAATCGCGTCTTTTGCGGCATCGACAATCGAAAGATCCTCGCCGCGGATTTTCGAAGGCTGCATCAGGATATAGGCGAAAAACTCCTGCACGCCTTCGGGCGGATTATCCAGAAAAGATATTATTTCGTGTACCTGCTCTCCTTTCCGTGAAGCCTCCAGACACGCTTCGACTACTGTCCTGCAGACCTTGTTGGTTAAGAATTCGAGCGGAAGTTTTTCCCGCACCAGGTTTTCAATTTCCGGATTATCCTGGATATGAATTATACATTCGCAAAGGGCGACTTCATCTGGAGAATGAGAGGACTTCTTTTTTCTTCCTTTTCCCATATTGCCTCTGCTGCCCGATGATTTTTTACGGGTCATGCGCGCCAGCTCGTCATTCAAAGCCGACGCCGGCACCCCGAGTCTCTCGGATGCCTCCTGGATTAGCCTGGCTTTCTGAACCGAATTCGGGCTCCGGCTTATTGTCTCCAGAATTTCTCGTGATATTCTCATGAGCCCCACCTCTGTGTGTGCTTTTTCCCGCGAGGAAAGCACCTGGACCTGGTATGCAACTACGGAGGCAGCGCTTTCTATAAGGGCGCGGAAAGACTCCGCGCCTTCTTTAAGAATAAACGAATCAGGGTCCTGCCCTTCCGGCAACGCTGCAATCCGCACTGCCATACCGGCGTCCATAAATAACCTTGCAGTCTTGATGGCAGCATTCTGTCCTGCCACATCCTGGTCAAACGCAATAACCCCGCTGTCGGCATAGCGGTTCACAATCCTCACATGATCCTCGGTGAAGGAAGTTCCCTGCGGGGCCACGGCAGTGTTGAAACCGGCCTGGTGGCATCTTATGACATCCACCTGTCCCTCGCAGATAATTGCTTCGCCGGCGTCTACTATGTTGCGTCTGGCCTTGTTGAGCCCGTAGAGAATCCGGCTCTTCTTGAAAAGGGGGGTTTCGGGAGTATTAACGTATTTGGCGCCCTGGTCATCTGCCTCAAGAGTTCTGCCGCTGAAACCTACTATGCGGTCCTGCTCGTCGTGTATGGGAAACATAACACGGTTGCGAAAGCGGTCGTAGCAACGCGTTCCGGTATTGTTTTTTTTCTCTTTGCATATTATCAGCCCGACGGTCTCCAGTTGATCAACGGTGTAGTTCTTCTTATCCGCTCCTTTTAATACCGCATCCCACTGGTTGGGCGCGAAACCGATCATGAATTCCTCAATAGTGCTCTTATCCAGTTCTCGTTCTTTCAGGTAGGTGCGAGCGACCGCAGCATTCCGGCCTTTGAGTAATGTGCGATGATAAAAGGATGCTGCCTCTTTATTGATCTTAAACAATTCATTCTTGTTCTTTGTGCCGGAGTCGCCCTCTTCCAGATCCACGTTTACACCGGAGCGGTCCGCCAGCATCTTTGCTGCGGTTACGAAATCAACACCTTCTCGCTCCATTATAAACCCGAAAACGTCGCCCCCGGCGCCGCAACCGAAACAGTGCCATATCTGGCGCTGAGGGTTAACGTGAAAAGACGGGGTTTTCTCCTTGTGAAACGGGCATATCGCTTTGAAGGTTGATCCGGATCTCTTCAGGTTCAAATAGGATTGTATAACCTCGACAATATCGTTTCGGAATCGAATTTCCTCAAGAACTCTCTTTGGTATTATGCGCGCCATATCTACAATTCCTTCCCGCTCGTCTGCGGCGCTGACCGGACCCATTCGAAGAGAAAGCCGGGTTCAACGATCCTCTTTTTTTTTGCCCGGCACAGGCAGGTTGTTCTTCTTAAGCTCTTCCCGAACTGCCGGCACCACTCGCAGTACGCCTCTGCCTAGAATCGATTCGCTGCCGAAAACCCGGTTAAGATAATTGTGCGGCCACAGGTTGATTCCCAGCAGAACAATGACCACGAAAAAAACAGAGCTGATGAATCCGGCAATCAGCCCGCCTATCTTATCAAATTCTTTCGCAACAACCACCTTCATGACTCGCTTCAAGGCAAATCGCAACACCAGCAGGAGCACAAAGGCAAGCACAATTGTAACAAGAAAAGCAAAAGCATAGGCCGAGCGAACACCCAGCCTTGAGTGCTCGATCAGCCATGCGCCAAAAGGATTGCAGAACGCGATGCCGAATATGAATGCGGTAACGACACTAAGCAATTTTGCGAGTTCTCCAGACAATCCGCGCTTCATTCCAAGCAGACTTCCAAGCGTAATTACTACAAGAGCAACGATGTCAACGACATTGGGTACAGGAAAATTCTCCATGACAGGTCGCGTCAGTTCCCCAGAAATTCCAGCCAGTCCCTGGCTCGTTTGCCAAGTCTTTCTCCTTCGGCAAGCTCGGCGCAATGCTTAAAGTGTCTTCTGGCCAGATCCTTCCGCTCTTTCGCGCGGTGGACAAGGCCCAGTACAAAATGGGGTTGTGCGTAGTTTGGTTTCAGTTTCAGTGCTTTGTTGAGATTGTCAATCGCATTCCTGTAATCATCCCGCTCAAACTGCACAAGGCCGAGCATGTAAAAAGCCTGATGTTTTTCCGGCTGCATTTCGACTGCTTGTTTCAGGGTCATTTCAGCGGACTTATACTTTCCCTTTTCCCTGTAGGCAATCCCAAGATTATAGGCGGCATTAAAGCTCTTCCTGTCGAGCAACAAAGCTTTCTTGTATTGCCTGATAGCTGCATCTATATTGCCCGCCTCGTGAAACTGCAGACCGCGGGCCCATTCTTCAAGGGCTTCATTGGGTCTTCGTGGAATGTCTTCTTCAATAGACTCCGCAGCAGCCTGTTCTGTAAATTTCTCTTTTTTCGCCCTGGGGTCGTTGGGGAAAAGACGCGCAAACTTGCGATAAACATCGTTAGCTTTATCCTTATATGCAAGATGGCGGTCGTATACAACCGCGAGTTCCCATAAGAGATCGGCATTCTTCGGATTTTCATCAAGAGCTTTGTTTAGAAGAATCAGCGCTCTGTCGTATTCTTGATTCCCGAGCGCTTTACGCACCTTGAGAATGGCGGGATGGATACCTTCTGTCGGGTCAGACTGCGGCGGCTGTGGCTGCGACGCCGTCTGTTCCGCGACTCTTTCCGTCTCAGATTCGTGTTCAAGCTCCGGTTCTGATCCAGGTTTGGTTTCAGTGCGGGGGGAGGACGAAGCGGGTTCTAATTCTTCATCAGAATCTTCCACTGCCGATTCCTGCCTAAACTTCTGCAGATAGCGGGAAGCTTTCTGCTCTCGCATCGAGTCATCCGCAACTTCCAGGTAATCTTCGAAATATTCCGCCGCCCTGGCAGCATCTATTTCATCGGCGTCCGATGCAATTTCCGACGCCTGCCCGCTGTGCAACATTGCGAGATTATAGAGAGCCGGGCCATATGCAGAATCAATTTCCAGCGCTCTCTGAAAAAACATGTGTGCCTTGGCAAAATTGTCGCTTTTGAGTTCTACGAGCGCCAGATACGTTACTATTTTTGCGGAATTAGGGTTACGTTCAAGCGCGGAATAAAAGGAACGCCGGGCTTTGCCCCAGAGCTCAAGTTCCGTATAGATCAACCCCCGGTATTCGTGAGGCAGAGAATCCTTCTGATTGATTCCCGAGGCCGTAAGGAAAGGTTCAAGCGCTTTTCTGTATTCTCCCATCTGCAAGTACGTAATTCCAAGGTTGCAATGTGCTGCCGCATTGTCCGGATTCCGTAATATCGCTTCTCTAAAGAGTTTCTCCGCCGATTCGTACTGTTCCTGGTGAAGTTTCCTGATTCCTGCTTCGGTTTGAGACCGGCCGCTACTGTCGCTGCAACCGGTAACGATTATCCCTGCTACTGAAATTACCAGCAAAACAGCGCAAAATGTTCTTGCTGTATTCATCTGTTTCCTTCCTGCCTGGAAAACCGTTTTTACATGAACCCCAGACTGTCGGCATTCCGGATACCTTATAGCACGATGATAAACCCGTAGCAACTAATTCCTGTATGCTTTGGGCGATTCTCATTATTCATTATTCTGATTATTGTTGGGTTCCCTGCCGCCTTGCGGGCAGAAGCTGGAGATTTTGGCTCTTCACGGAATTGTGTACTTGGGGGCGCAGAGCCCCTTTCGCACAGGAGCTATCAATCTACAAAAGGCCTATTCGAAGTAGTTCTCGACAAAGTTGACGACGGAGTTAGTTTCGGAGGCGTTCGCGAGGCAGTTTGCGACGGAGAAAAGCGGGACAGGAGCCTCCAGCAGCCCTTTCAGCGCCGCAATGTCCAGACAGGCAGCACATTCGAGTACGGAGCCTATGGCGTAGTCCAAAGTCAACGCCTTCTTCTCTGCCGGATGTAGCCGCACGGCCTCGACGAGATTGAAGAGAATACTCTCTGCCGCACGTCTCAGGTGGTCTACCAACGCGTGCTGCTTACTCCACGAGGACAACTGCTTCTGGATGCCGCCAAAGAAGTCCAGGGCCTTCTGGTAGACAGACAGTTTCTCGTGTGGAAATTGCATCACGTCACCCCAAGCCCGACAGCCCATCGATTCTTGGCTCGCCCTGTCTCTCCTGAGTATGGGCATGATATCCGCGCCTATGGTCAAGTACACACTTCCGTGATGAACCGAGATTTTCAGGGAAAGGGCATATATCTTCATTGTTCACAGGAAATCTGCTGCGAGTTTGCATTAACGCGTTTTCGTAAAGACGATATGCGGGTTAAACCGGGTACCACTCTTCAGGAAGCGCGTCTCTTTCGCGCTCAAGGTTTTCTTCCATTATTGTCTTGGCATCGCTGATGTTGTTGACAATTGGATCAGTGACAAGCGCCTTCAAGAGTATGCTTCTGTCACACTTTACTGCCGCCTCCGCAGTCAATTCATGAGTATCCAGGACCTGTTGCTGTAACCCGAATAAACCGGTAGGAATCTCACCTACTGGAATGGGAACTGGTCCATGCAGGTCTATATGGCTGCGCAATTCAAGAAAAGCGTCATCGGCCATATTGCTGACTGCGCCCCGATTTGCGGTATTAACATAAAAAGGCTTCCCGAGGCCTCCCCACATGGATTCAATGATATCTGTCGCATGGTCGGACGTGCCTTTGTCCATGAATTCCCCGATTGACGCATCTCCTTTGGCATAGGCAACAGTCTGCGCCCATCGCTCATCCATTGCCCGCTGTCTTTCACCGGCGTCAAACAAGACTATAGGCTCAGGATCTACTTCAGCGGCGCCATATCCCTGGAAATACGGAACATACTCCTTGGTATGCGCAATCCTGTTGGGGTATGCCCCGAAAATATCCATAAGCTGCAGTGAATACGCCGCGTTGAATCTACTCTTGGCCCGGGCATTCGCATCGGCCCTGGCGCCGGCGTCCGACTGTTCTGCGTTCGCGCGTTCTTCTTCCACCTTGCCGACAAGCCATTTTCTATAGGCTGGCATCATGTCTTTGCCGTCATAAACAAAACGTGTAAGCCATGTAAAGTGATTGATACCGGAGATCCTGAGATCAAGCTTATCTTCCACTTCTGACGGTATTGACTTTGCCTCTTCGGGCAGAATACCCACGCGCTTCAGGTCTGTGAGCCTGCAGTAGGGCTCATGCAGCCCGTCACAAATTGCGAAACTGCGCACTTTTGTGTAGCGCATCAAGGCAATGCCGATCACCGATGTCGGGTTGACAAAGTTGATTACCCAGGCGTTCGGCGCAAGTTCATGGACATCTTCAGCCATTTCTACAGCATGGGGAATCTCCCTCAGGGCCCTGAATATGCCGCCCGGGCCAATGGTATCGCCCGAACACATTCGAACGCCATGTTTCATTGCAATTTCGCAATCCAGCCCCCTGAAATGTGCGTTTCTATCACTAAAAGTGAGCACAACAAAATCAGCGTCTTTCAACACTTCCCGCCGATCAGTGGACCCGATAAGCCCCGTTGAAACGCCCTCATGATCGAACACACGCCGGGCAAGCTGCATCATGGTGTCAAGGACATCCGGCTTCGTATCAACAAAAGCCAGTGTCCCTTCGCGCAAGACCGGGCTTCTTGCCATATTCCACACGATGGGCTTGCCGAAAAAATAACTTCCAGCCCCGATAACTACTACCTTGGGTTTCGACATATGTATTCCTTCCCTTATTCCAGGTTGTGGTAAGAAATCCGGACTCTTATCTGTCTAACTGACCATTTGGCAGATGGTTAGAGCAGATGCCCGATTCTCCCCCTTTTTTCAGTTTATTTCGGTGAACGATAACGGGCGACGATTACGACCGACGATGCGGAATCGGCGCTTTCCGTAATCGTCGCCCGTCATCCTCCACCCATTCCCCGTCTCAGCCGTTTTCATTCAATTTTTTACCAGAACCTTATTCCATACGGTCAATGCCTACACAAAATGTTGACAGCTAACCCGCATATCTCCTATTTCTCAGCAGTCTTGATATCTTCTTCTGACAGGATGCAACCTTGTTTGTGCAATTGGTTCTGGAGAACCCTGGAATCAAGCTGCCGAGGAGCGACTCTCTCACTCAGTGAAACCGCTGCCGCTGTCCCCGCTGCTTCGCCCATGCCGATGCACTGCACCATGACACGGATAGAGCCTAGCGCGATATGAGTGCAGCTCACACACCTGCCGGCTGTTAGCAGGTTCTCAACGCCTCGCGGGCAAAGAATTCTGTAGGGAATGTGATATTTGAATCCCCTGGGCGGTCTCCAGACTGTCGGATCCATGCCCGGACCGTCAATGCAATGAATATCCACAAAAAACGATCCGTAGCAAATGTTATCATCAAACTCGCGTTGTGCCTTTACATCTTCCTCAGTGAGAACATAGTCGGCCATAATGCGTCTCGACTCTCTGATGCCGACCGTGTTTGGTGTTGAAACCATGTAACATTGCTCCATGCCGGGTATATACTTTCTATAGACCTCAATAGTCTCATAGGCCTGCTTGCGCGCTTCGATTGTTGCCTTGGTCAAGTCTTCTGACCTGGTAGATTCAATGTGAATCACATGCGTGAAATTCACTCCCACCTGGTCAGGCCGGGTAGGCGTATGCCACCAGCCCATGTTGCCGGTTTGAAACGGCCGCATGTCTCCGCGATCAATCGCTTCGGCATAAACGCGTTGAAGTTTCCATGACTGTTTATCGTCGGGGTTCTGCCGGCGATATTCTTCCTTGAAATTTTCTACGCGATCCCAGTCCACCCCGCCGATAGTGAACATAAGCGTAACCGGCTGACATCTGCCGTCCGACGGACGGCCTGATTCATAAGGGCACCCGGCCAGAAAGGCCACATCGCCATCGCCGGTGCAGTCGACAATCCGCCTGGCTCGAATAACCTGGCGGCCGTTCTTGTTCTGGACAACAGCGCCGGTAACCTTTTGATCTTTCATAACCACATCGCTGAAAAAGGTATGATACAGCAGATCCACACCTGATTCCTCCGCCATGTTCTCAAGAATGAGTTTAAGTCCCTCTACTTCAAACCATATCCCATGTGAATTGCGTCTTCCAAAAGCGCGTTCGACCACCTGGCAGCCGATCTCATCGGCTATTCCCCCTACGATGCGGCGCCCCGTGCCGCTTTCGTCGTATTTAGAAATATGACCATGGCCGCCGGCTGTGGCAACGCCGCCCAGACAGTTGAATTGCTCCACAACAAGCGTTTTGGCGCCGTTGCGGGCGGCGGCGAGGGCCGCGCCGACTCCGGCAGGGCCTCCCCCAATGACGAGGACATCCACATCGCCGGATACAGGAAGATTCGAGCTACTGTCAGATATCATGTGTTCCTCTCCTTTCAAATCAATTAACCCACGCGAAGATACTCAACCAGGGCCTTGCCAAGGTCAACGCCAAAACGCCGGGCTGACGTCGGGTTAACCTCTGCTCCCCCGACATTCGCGTATGGAACTTCAATACTTGAAGCCAGCTTGATTTTCGGCAAATCGGCAATCCACCGGGCAAAGCCTTTTCCGCCTGAAAAGTTCTTACTTGTGTTCCATTCTTTTCCGAAAGGCAGAAAGTTACCGGCCCGAAAAGGCAATATGCCGTCGGCTGACGACTCCAGTATTTTAGAAAAGCGCTTTTGCTCGGCATCTATTCGCTTAAAAGGAGAGCCTACCAGGTAGATCGCTTCGTTGTATCTGCCTGATATATGCGGGCAGTGAATATCAAGGCCGACACGAAGGCGTCCATCGCTCCAGGCAGGAATCCGCTCCCGGATAGATCTTGTGGAGGCATACATGCTTTTTCCCTCGTAATCGCGGCCGTGATCGCGCGGACCGCGCCCCTTGCCCTGGTCCCCATCTTCAACTCCGTCCTTGTCAACAAACGGAACAATAAAAAACTCCACATTGTCGCGAAGCCATCCTGCACCTTCATCTTCAAGAATCCATCGGATCAAACCTTCAAGAACGTCGTCCGCCATCATTTCGCAACAGTGATGCCTGCACGTGATAGCCACGCGGAGCCTTGGCGGTTCATTCCCCCAGCCAAGTGTCAGGCATTCCACATCCCGCCCTTTTTCACTGAGACACAGCCGTTCCTGCCGAACTGCCGGATTCGTTCCTGCATCCTCCATGAATTGGCGCCAATGGGACTGCTGATAGGGCATGGCAAAGCTCAGCCTGACTTCTGTTGAGTTTTCGGGTATCAAACATTGAAATGAATTTCCATCTACACACTTGCTTCCCAGCCATGCCCAGGTTTTGCCACCATCAACAGACATTGCCGGCCCGCGTACGCCTATAGCGCGGCTTCTTGTGAATATGAATCGCAAGTTTCTGCCCGCTGCGCCTTTCACCCTGAAACACCAGTAGAACCAGTCGATGAGAGTGTCTCGAAGATCCTGATGCACATGCACCTCTTCGCCGTCTATACATTCAACCACAATGTTTCCCCCGGGAAACGCGCTGTCAATTTCAATAGCCACAAATCCTCCTAGTCTTTTTGAAGATCACTTCACGGGTAGCTTCATAAACATCAGCCTTGAATATTCGGCCTACAACCAGCCTGTCATCTCCGCCAGTAATTTTGAATAATAGACAAAGTTTTCCAGAGAAATATCAAACGGGACCCCATGGTCGCAGCCTGGAATATAACCTCCATCTTTAACAACCGGTTCAATGCGCGCGAGTTCGGCCTCAATCGACTTTCCGCCTTTGGCAATACATCGTTTGTCTACACCCTGTCGATATGCCATCTTCCGGCCAAATCGCGCGCGGTATTCATTGATATCGCATCCTGCCGCAACTTCGATAGGGTCGCAAACATTCGCGCCGGCCTCAAGCCATATCGGGATCAACTCGTCAATCCGGCCATCAGAGTCAACATCAAAGATCGGAACTCCGGCCTGCCTGGCTTCCAGGCCCCAGCGCTTCCATCCGGGCAGCAGAAATTCACGCGTCATCTCAGGACTTATCATACTTTTTTCCTTGTACGCCATATCTTCGCTGATACGCATGCAGTCAACCACTCCAGAATCAAGAACCCGCGCCATTGTTTTCGACACAAAACTGATCCAGAACTCAGCCATCTCTTTTACGAATTCCGGCTGCTCAATCAACATCATACACAGAGGCTCAAACCCGCACCATTCCCTGAGCTGCCAGAATATCCCGGAAAAAGATATCGTGACCACATAGTCACGCTCTTTTGCGATGCCAACAAGCTCATTGAATTTATCCGGGTACCGGTCAGGATCGTCCGGATTATACCGCTTTTTCATTTCCTCGAAGTCAGCGGGCGTTTCAACAGGAAACTTGTGCCATTTGCGCGTTACAAAATCCTTTGCCCTTCGAATGTAGGTGAAATCGTATTCATCCGAGATCTCGGTAATGTTCCCCATCCAGTCCTGGACAATGTAATGGCCGTTCTTATGTTCAAGAACTTTTTCTTCGAACGTCGGAATCATTTTGAAATTGACCTGGAGGCTAACGCGTTTTTGCGATGAGGACTCTTTCTGTAAGCCGATTTTCTGACAAACATAGTCAAACCAAGAAACTTCTTCGGGCAAACCCTCCTGGTGCCATCGCTTCAAGGTCTTTTCCCTTGGTCCGCCGGGCGAAAAAGGAATTTTATCCGGTTTCCCAAACAGAAGGGTTTCAAGATACCGCTCTCGTCCGGTCATACAATACCTCCTTTTATCTCTTGCAAATCAAACAAACACCAGTACAATAATGCACAATACGTGGCAAATAAATGGATATTTGAGTCAAATACATGGAGAATAGTCCCATATTGCCTCCTTTTCAGGTAAGAACAAGTGGCTTAATAACAAATAACCCTTACCATTCTGTTCCGGGAACACGGCTGAACGACACTATGCTGACGCTGTTTACACATGGATCGGGAACATACCGCAACTCAAAGGCTACATGGAAATTGCGGTCTAACCTCGCCATGATTTTAAACCCCGACGATCCAGGCGCGCTGATAGCCGATTCACGGGATCCGTATACTCATTATTTCTGCCGTTTCAACGGAAGTTACGCCGTTAAACTGGCAAACGATATAGTAGAAAAGAGAGGTTGTATTTGTTTCGAAGTGGGCAATGCCGATGCAGTCGCTGACTGCATGCGCAGAATGGGCAGGCACAACACACCGGACCTTCCTGTGCACATGGGGAAAAGAGAGGTTCTTCTTGCGGAAACACTGGTGTTGCTCCGAGGAAGCCCGGAAGCTGAAGATGTCCACTCTACATTTACACAACCGGCGCTTATGGAATATCTGGTAGAAAATATAGACCAACCTACTCAACTTGACCTGATAGCCGATCATTTTAACATGTCAAGATCGTCTCTATGCCGGAAAACCAAGACTTTGTGCCGGAAAACCATTCAACAGCTTCACGAGGAAATGAAAATGAACTGGGCTCGCTCTCTTTTTGGAACTGGTCTATTGAATATCTCCCAGGTTGCACAACGCGTTGGATATCATGATCCGTTCTATTTCTCACGCGTCTTTAAAAAACACACTGGCTTCAGCCCGCGCAACTGGCTGGTCGCCAGGAAAGAAGGTAGGCAACTCTCTACGCCTTGTAGCTGTGGTCAACTTGGTGCGTGAATAGATCAGGTTAGCGCTGCCCTTTACCCATAAGTCAGTTTCTTGCAGGGCTAACCCGCATATCTCACAAAATTCCTGCTGCGAACTCGGATAGCGCCACTGCGATGGCACGAATTGGCAAAACGCCAGATTGCAGTATGTCTATACGGCTGCTCCGGCGTTTTATCAATTTGCGCCCCCGCAGCAGCGCTCTCCACGCTCTTCCGCCGGATGGCGGACAGGCAGCTACGAAATTCTGTGAGATATGCGGGTTAGAATCGGTCGAAAATGGATATAACGAGAATTTTTGCCTTTCCGGCTTGTCGCACCAACCAAGGGGTTATAGGATGCTTCGTCTTTAACTTAGGAGAACAGAATGCGACGAACAACGATCGCCCGCACTTTCTATACGTCCTGCGCTGTTCTTTTTCTTCTCGGAGTCGTCTTCAAATTCAACGGCAGTTCGGTATTCTGCTGGCGGATTGCACACAACGACACCGAATGTCCAGGCGGACTGCTATTTTCCGTTCCTAACTGGGAACGGTCGGACGAATGGTACGTGTGGACTCCTGCCGCGCTGTCCCAGTCCAGCATGAGCCCGCAGTTTCCTGAGGAAAATCCGTCCCTTGGTGCGGGCAAGTCGCCGTTTCTTTACAGTTTGCCCGTAAGGCACTATTCCATGCTGGTTCGCCCGCAGCTTTGGGGGTTCTTTCTTCTCGATTTTGAACGAGGATATTCCTGGTACTGGAACTTCAAGATTTTTGCTTTATGTGCGGCCATGTTTGGTCTTTTCCTGCTTTTAACAAAAAAGCCGGCGATGGCGCTCGCCGGCAGCCTGTGGGTATTTTTCGCCTCGTACACTCAATGGTGGTTCTCATGCCCTCCCATGCTGCCGGAAATGCTGGCCAACTGGGCTATAGCATGCCTGTGCGCGATAAGCATCATGACTAGCCCCGACGTTTCCATAAGATGGATGGCTTCAACCGGCCTGTTCTTCTCGTTGTCCGGCTTCATATTGTGCATGTATCCCCCATTCCAAATACCGCTGCTCTATCTCGGAGTTCTGATTTGCACGGTAATGATCCGGCAAAGACACCCTGACGTGAAAAATGGCAAACAGCCATTGTTTCTGATTGCCGCCCTGGTTTTTGCCCTGGTTTTTGTAGTTCCTCTTTTCATCGAACTTGGTGATACACTTAAGGCCGTTTCAAACACTCTCTACCCCGGGCAACGCCGTTCAATCGGCGGAGGTATGAAGGCTTCTTCCCTGTTATCGGGCTTGATCACTTTCTTTATGAATCAGGAGACTTACCCGGAAGGTTTCGATAACGCTAATGTCGCGGCAAATTTCTATCCTCTGTGGATCCCGGCAACAGTTGCTGCACTCTGGTGTGGATGGAGACATCGCAAACCCGCCGCCATGCATATTGTGCTGCTCGCCTGCATTGTGTTCTTCTGTCTGTATATGTTCATACCGTTTCCTCAGTGGCTGCGCCGGGTTACATTACTGGAATATACGCGGCCAAACAGATTGCTGCTCGCCATGGGGTTGGCGGGCATTTTCCTTGCATTAACGGTTTTGTCTGGAACGTCTTGGGTAGCCGCTTTCCGATCAAAACGCGTCTCGCTCCTTTTTGGCGGCTCGCTTTCAGTATTGTCAGTTCTGTATGTTGCCACAACCGCACATATCCATCCTGAATACATGACCCCCACGCGCATCGCTTTGCTTGGCGCCATCAACATATCCATCATGACCGGCTTCTTCCTCCTGCCTTCCCGCATTTTTGTCTTTGTGTTTGTCGGACTGCTTGCGCTGAGCAATGCGGCGGTGAACCCGATAATGGCCGGCTTGTCACCGCTGCTGCAGTCTACTCCCCGAAATGTAATTGGGGCTTTCCATGAAAAAGATCCGGACGCCGCATGGATGGCGTACGGTCACAACGGCTTGGCCCAACTTGCCATGTCAACCGGCGCCAGAGTGTTAGGCGGGTCAAAGATTGTCCCTGACCCTGATTTCTACCGAGAGCTTGATCCCGGTGGCAAACACGAGGCTGTATACAACAATCTTGCCCTGGTGTTTTTTGTTCCATCGGCAAAGACTGAAGACGCAAGCTTTGAAAAGTTCGGGTTTCTAAGCCATTTCGTACACATTCATCCATCCCACACAGTTTTTGGCAACTACAATGTAAAATACTTTCTTTCGGACCGCCCCCTGCCCGCATACGCGGTTCAAGATCTCAAGCTTGTGCATGCCGGGCCGCAGAACCGTTTGTGGATCTATAGGAGAGCGATGCAAAGCCGGATTGATAGTGGGGGGAAGGGTTAACACGAATATCTCAGAGAATTCCTGCTGCGAGCTTGATTGATTCATCAACTCGGCGAGTTGATGCATAGATTATTCTGGCGCAATGTGTTGCGCCAGAGACGTGAGGCGAGCCGCTTGAGCAGCTCGCCAACGTGGTGACACCCCGTTTGTTCGCGGCAACGCCGCGAACATCACGGCTTTCGCGAGTGGCGAATGTGGATTATGCGAGCCTTGCACGAATAATCCGGTGAGCGCGGATAGTGCCGCGTCCATACGTCCATCCAGATAGTTGGCACTGTAGTGGCTGCCGAGGCGGACAGGGTTGTTCTTGGCCTCAATCAAGACCGGCTTGAAGCCCGAGGCCGCTTGTACGTAGATTGTCGAAAATTAGTTGAATTCCTTGATGGCATCAATCATAGCTACAATGTTCTCAATAGGTGTTCTGGCTTGCACATTATGGATTGAGGTGAAAACAAATCCGCCATTAGGGGCAAAAATCTCACAACGATGCAACACTTCCTGACGGACCTGTTCCGGGGTTCCGAAAGGCAATGTCTTCTGTGTGTCGACACCACCCCCCCAGAAAACGAGTCGGTCTCCGTAGCGGTCCTTCAGTGTCTTAGGGTCCATTCCTGCCGCGGAACATTGTACTGGATTGACAATGTCAAAGCCGGAGGCAATGAAGTGGGGCATGAATGCCTCTACCGCACCGCAGGAATGTTTGAAAGTTTTCCATGTCGTGTTTTGATGTATCCACTCGTTGACCCTCTTATAGTAAGGCGCATAAAGACTATCGAATGTGTCGGTTGAGCAAAATGTCGACGTCTGCGTGCCGAAATCAGTGCCGCAGATAAACAAAACATCCACAACAGAACCCAAAACAGAATGAACCCGTTTGAGATTCTCAATTGCTACGTCGCACTGTTTTGTAAAGACGTGATGAAGATAGTCTTGTCGAATCGCTGTAGAGATATACCATTCTTCTATATTTCTGATGCCTTTGGGGTGTTTAAGAAACGGAGCTGGAACAAGTGCAATATCTCCAAAGGCTGTTCCTCCAACACTTCCCACCACTGCACGTTCTGATGAAGCCAGACGCCTGGCTTGTTCCTCATACCACTTAATGTCCTCGTCGGAGATCGGGTTGAATTCCTCTACATTGTCTTCTGGATTAAGCCTGGATTCGTCAATAGGCTTTTGCCTGATGATAGAGTCAAAGAAATAACCGCCTGAGGGCATACGCCCGCTTGGCGGAACGGTTGTATCCCCCTCCGGGTAGATCAGAAGATCTCCATTTTCATCTATGGTTGTGTTGAAATGCTCCGACACCAGGAGCCGTTGGCCCCAAGGCGCTTTAAACTCTTTCCAGTTCTCATTTCGGAATCCGAATATGGTACCGGGAGGCGGCAATGCGATCGTATCAACACCAAGTGCATCCAGTAGATCCTCTTCCAGTTCACCAAGCATCTGGTAAGGGTCGCAGACTTTTACCGGCCGGTCTTCAAGTCCGTAGTGCTTGCGCAGTTCGGCAATGCAGGTGACATGCATGCCTGTCACGGCGGTACTGCCGAAATCCACCGCTATACGATCTGGCGACTTATGATTAAGTGTGCAATGCGTTCTATCTTTGTTTGTCATAGCACTTTTCCTTTAATTCTATCATGCGTCGCGTTTGGCGGTGCTATAGCAACGATAACGTTCAGGTGTCGATTCTGTTTTCCTGTTAATTCGTTTGTCAACTCCCATGTTTCACGGATTCAGGCTTCTTTGAGTCTGAGGCCGCGGGGGATCAGGGCGTAGCGGAGGAGGCTGCAGAGGAAATCGGCAAAAAGTGCCATTATTGTTACTGGCAACGCTCCCGCAAGCATTTTCTCGGTCTGCATCATGTCTATGCCGGTGAAAATGAGTTCGCCGAGTCCGCCAGCGCCAATAAGATAAGCCAGCGCTGCTGTCCCGATGTTAATTATCAGGGCAACGCGGAAGCCCGTGAGAATTACTCGCATGGAATTGGGCAGCTCCACAGATACCAGGATCTGGAAAGGTGTCATGCCCATCCCTTTGGCAGCGTCTATCATTGGTGGGGGAACGGAGGTAATCCCGGCCAGGGTATTGCGCGCGATCGGAAGAACGGAATAAATAAAAAGCGCAAAAATTGCGGTTTTAGCGCCTATATTGAGGACGCCCATGACCAGGGCAAGTACGGCGAGGGAAGGTATAGTCTGGCCAAGTCCTACTATATACATCACAACACCTGCTATCTTTCTGAAGCGCCGGCGGGTAAATACGATGCCTATTGTTATGCCTGTGACCGTAGCCATCGTCATGCTTATCGCTACAAGTGTCATGTGTTGTCCGGCCAGCCGACCTACTTCATTCCAGTGCTCCGGAACAGTAAAATAGTCTATGACCCCAACACGTTCCAGCATTGCTCCGGAAGCAAGAATCAGGATCAGGAGAAGAAGTCTATACAGGTTTTTGAATACTGTCATTGGCCCGTCTTTCGTTCGACTTTGATTCCTTTGGGTGTCACAAACCATTCGAGTGCCGCAGTGCCGGCGTCGACAATAATCGCCAGCAAAGACACCAGGACTGCGCCTGCCAGGATCTTCTCGTTGTATGCCTGGTCAATTCCGCGTTGAATAAAAACTCCCAGTCCACCAGCCCCGATATATGCTGCAATCGCGGCAATGCCAATGGACATAACTGCGGCTGTGCGCATCCCTGCGAGAATAACCGGCACAGCCATGGGTATTTCAACTTCTTTGAGAAGCCGCCACTGTGACATTCCCATGCCTCGGGCTGCGTCAATTATCTCAGGCGGGACGTTTTTGATGGCCACGTAGGTGTTGCGGATAATGGGGAGCTGGCTGTACAG
This sequence comes from uncultured Victivallales bacterium, assembly GCA_964433435.1. Classification (GTDB taxonomy): domain Bacteria; phylum Verrucomicrobiota; class Kiritimatiellia; order UBA8416; family CAYSRM01; genus CAYSRM01. The sequence goes on along the minus strand of CAYSRM010000022.1, from coordinate 1,628 downwards.
CACGAGCGCAATCACTGCCGGCACTTTCCCCATGCCTTGACCGAACGGAGACAGCAGCGGCAGCATGAGTCCGAAAAGGGCAATCGAGGGAATAGTCATAAGGACATTTGCCACGTTTAAAACCCTTTTTGCGATTGGTTCGTGGCGGGTTATCAGAACTCCGGCGGGTACGCCGATTAACAGTGCGATTCCCAGAGCGATGCCTACAATAAACAGATGCTCTACAGTGAGAGCAATGCAACGTTCCATGTTTTGACTGATGAATCTTAGGACATTCATAGGCCGGTGCCCTCTTCATTGTCTTCGGATGAGTAGATATCCAGTATGGCGCCCTGGATGTCCCTGTAGGAGACAGTGCCGGCAAAATGGCCGTTTTCGTCCTCTACGCACAGCACGAGCAGGTCGTTCATCAGCATGTAAGACAGCGCGTCTCTTAAAGGGCTGCGCATATCGAGGGTTACAGGGAATTCCTGTGCAAGAGATCCAGCTTTGCCGGATTCGTGCTTCAGTATCTTTGGGGTCACGTAGCCCCTGGCGGTCTTGTCCTTGATTACAATGCCGAATCCAGTTCCGGCCGTCTGAAGCTTTTTCAAGGCGTCTGTGGCGGTTGTCTCCGAGTCTATAATGTTGGGCGGCTCTTTATTGACAGCGTCTCTTACCTTTTTGAGACCCAAGACCTTCAGGGTTCTGTCGGCGCCCACAAAATCTGCCACAAATTTATTGGAGGGCTGGGTCAGCAGGACTTCCGGGGTATCGTACTGAACAACCTGTCCTTCCTGAAAGAGGGCTATTTTGTCGCCCACCTTGATTGCTTCGTGAATATCGTGCGAGACAAAAACAACAGTTTTTTTAAGCCTGCTCTGCAGGCGCATGAATTCATCCTGGATTCGTTCGCGGTTTATAGGGTCGATAGCCCCGAAAGGTTCATCCATAAGAAGTATATCAGGTTCTGCGGCAAGCCCCCGTGCAACCCCGATTCGCTGCTGCTGACCGCCGGAAAGCTCTGCCGGATAGCGGTCGCGATATGAGTCAGGGTCCAGGTTGACCATGCGCAGGAGTTCATCGATTCTCTTGGTAATGCGGTCCTTGTCCCATTTTAGGATCTGAGGCACCACGGCGATATTCTCGCCGATGGTCTTGTTGGGAAAGAGTCCGATTTCCTGGATGATATAACCCATGGATTGTCGGAGCCGTACCGGGTTGACCTTGCTGATGTCTTGGTCTTCGACTGTTATTGTGCCGCTGGTGAGCGTTTCCAGCCGGTTGGTAAGGCGAAGTGTTGTGGTCTTGCCGCAGCCGGAAGGACCAAGTAACACAACTACGTTGCCTTCATCGACTGTGAGGCTGACATTTTTCAGAGCTGTTACGGGATTGCGTTGCCCACCGAAAACCTTGGTTACTGAATCATAAGTTATCATAGATGTCTTTCTAGCCCCCGGGTTTGCAATACATCAACTCTATTACACCATGTCTGGTCCTGTACCTTGCATATTGGAAGAACCTGGTGTTGGACTGCAAGAGAAAGTAGCAGGAATTCCTGATCTTTTACAGAAGGAGATTCGCTTTTATGCATATCACTAGCGTCCCATATGGCAAAGGGGGACGTACCACGGAGACACTGAGCCACG
>CAYSRM010000021.1:0-24041 GCA_964433435.1 uncultured Victivallales bacterium | reverse complement strand
CAGGTGGAACCTGTGAAATTGTCCAACACGGTAAGACAGGGTTCGTCTACGACATTCAAAATCCGAGGAATGGTCTAACCTACCTGGAAAAACTCTCATCAAACGCAGCCATGCGGGAAAAAATCGGAAATAATGCTCGTGCGTTGTTTACCAGATCTTTTAAGATAGATAAAATGGTAGAATGTTACTGTAGGTTTTTTACCCAAACATTGAGTCCTGTTGAAACTGCTATGAAACCATGTAGAGGATAACAATGGTAAAACTAAGGGATATTATGAAAAGAGTGGTCCCGGATTGGGCCGTTCGCACTGTAAAGTACAATGACGAGCATAGACTTCTTACATCAGGTCCGATTGCCGACTCCACAGAAAGCAGCATCATGCTCTTCACTGTACACAAATCGGCATCAACTTTTCTTGTCAAACTGCTTTCGATCATAAGCAGCCGCACTCCTGGACTAACCCATATTGACATCGAAGGCTATTCTCAACTTGTAGCCGATCCGCATCAGTTCAATACACACGCCGACTTTGTAGAGACTAAGAAGGATGATATTTTCTTTCCTTTTGGATACGCATACGGCCCTCTGCGCAACTTTGTCCCTTTGCAGAACATCCGCAATTACCGCATTTGCCTTGTGCTCAGAGATCCCAGGGACGTGCTGGTATCATACTATTATTCCATGGCATACAGTCATCCTCTTCCCGCCGATCCGTTGAGGCGCCGTCGGTTTATCAGGAGGCGCATGGAGATCCAGACTACAGATATAAACGCATTTGCCAAACAGCAGACTCCGTGGATAAAAGAACGATATGAGTCTTATATAGACGAACTGGTCAGGAAGAACAACGTCCAGCCACTTCTATACGAACACATGTGGAGCGACTTCCCGGATTGGCTCAATAAGTTCTGCAGGCAAGGCAGCATCCCATATACAGAGGAATTGCTTGAACAGGTTCAGAAAGAATGCTTCAGAAACAAAACCGGGAAAGAGTCCGTAAGCAAACACAGAAGACGCGGCACACCGGAAGACTACAAGAATAAGCTGGATGCCACCACTATAGCCTTTTTAAACAAAGAACTTGGAGGCTTGCTTGACACAATAGGGTATGCAAGATGAGACAGTCTGAAAAAAGTTTCCGCCATATCAAATATGCTCGTGAATAAGCTGCCAATATGAGCTTCCCGTTTCAACGAACTTCTTTATCAAAACTTGGCAGAAATATGCTTAAAAATGCCTCAGGGGCATTGCTACTTAAAATCGGCGAAAGAGCAATGAACCTGTTGCTTTCAGTAGTGCTGGCCCGAGCAATGACAGCGGGCAGTTTCGGGGCTTACGGTTTCAGTCTCGCGGTTGTTGAAATGCTCATCATCATGCCTATACTTGGAAGTAGTCAGCTAATGGTCCGGGAAATACCCGCATACATGGCCAAATCTGAAACGTCATACCTGAAGGGACTGGCCCGCAGCATTTATACAGGTAGCCTGATGCTGTCCCTTCTACTAATGCTGCTACTGGCAGCAATTGGCGCATTTCTATTGCGAGACACTTCCTATCTTACACCTCTGCTGATCTCACTGCCGCTAATACCTCTTTTGAGTATAATCCAGATCCACAACTCGATCCTACGTGGATTCAACAGGATTATAGCGGGCTTGACATCAAATCTGTTTCGGCCCCTGATTATACTGACTGCCATTGGCATTTCGCGTATGGCTTTCAAACCAGCAATCACGCCTTCTTATGCTTTGATGATTCATACTGTTGCCGCTGCTCTACTTGCAACCAGTTTCGGTTTTTTTGTATTCAGGCAGATTAAAAATGTTTCCGGCAGCGCTCTCACACGATATGACACGAAGAGATGGATCGGCAGTGCCCTTCCACTCGTGTTTATAGAACTCTCAAGAATAATGATCCAACAGATCTCCGTGATATTCCTTGGGGTCTTTCAAAGTCCTGAGCAAGTTGCATTCTTCCGCATTGCTCACAGAGCTTCTATGCTGATTTCCTTCGGACTCATCGCGGCAAATCTCACCATTGCACCGGTAAGCGCCCGTTTGTTTGCGGAAGGCAACAAAGCACACCTCCAATCCATCGTCAGCAAAAGCGCTGTGGCGGTGGCGCTTTTCTCGTTTCCAATCGCAGCTGTTCTGATCTTCACCGGCAAATGGCTGATACCTGCCATATTCGGAGCTGATTACATGATGGCCTACCCCCTGGTGGTCATTCTTTGCTTGGCCCAACTTATAAGCACAAGTTCGGGATTCGCAGGCATGCTTCTTAATATGGCAGGTTTTGAAAAGGTAACAACAAGGGGAGTTGCCATAGCTGCGGGACTTGGCATAGTTATGAACATGATACTTGTGCCAGCCTTCGGGGGCATTGGGGCGGCTGTGGCAACTGGGATCAGCTTGACCGCATCAAACTTACTGCTAGTAACATACCTGTATCGAAAAACGGGTATATTGAGTATATTGTGGTTTCGAAAAAATCTTAGGGTCAGATAGTTCGATTCAGCAGTCACCTGTAGAATACACGGCGCTTATTTTGCCGCATCTCTCAGGGTGTCCTCTTTCTGCATCGGAAAGTGATAGAGATGAACATGCATAATCGCATCAGACTTCCTTTATCTACGAAAGTCTTTCACCAATCCGCTCTCTCGCAGCAACGCTTTCCACGCTCTTCCGCCGGATGGAGGACAGGTAACTACGAAACCCTGTGAGATATGCGGATTGAACAATCCGGCATGGGCCGAAGAATCCACGGTGCACAGAATATCCTCAATATCCGATGTTTAATTCTCAGTAACACTTATGACAACTACTGGAATAACCGTCGGCACAGCCAAATAGAGGAACTAAAAAATGTAGCGCAGGACTGTCTACCCACTTTCTTCGTTTACACCCATATAGTTTGATGTCTGAATTCAGTGTTGCGCTTGCCGCAGAAAACATGCATGATTGAAATCCTTGTGCCCGAAATGTTGATCCTATAATGAGCGCATATGTCTGTAAGAGATATGCGAGGATAGAGTAGTACAGTCCACTTCTGCGCTGGACAAGATTGCCGAATCGCAAGGTTTCATCGGTAAAACCGGTTTATTTGGGGTGCCTGTATTTGATTATAGCCATGTCATGGAGTCACAGGAATGAGTTTTAAGTCAGACAGCATACTGATTTGCGGCATGCACCGCGGCGGAACAACCGTCATAGGCGAAAGCCTAAAGGCATCCGGTAAGTTTACATACCTATACGAGCCATTTCATCGCCAACGCGGGATACGAGGCGTTAACCACTGGTACCCTTACGCGATTCAAGATAAAACCCCTCACTACTGTTCCCTTGTGGATTCCTTTTTTGAAAGAAGGTTCGCCTATAAACGCCGTTACAGTACGAATCGCGCCAAATGGAGAGACGCCTTAAGACTTGCGATTGGTAGCAGGCACTCTTGGCAAGCATTACCCTATCGCCTGGGAAGCAAAAAAACCATATTAATAAAGTGTCCACTGTCCAGTTTTTTGTCAGGTTATATGAAGGCTGCGCATGGAACCAGAGTCATCATAATGGTTCGACATCCTGCTGCAGTCCATAGATCAATACGCCGACAGGGGTGGGGCTTTAACCTCGACTGTTTGTTTGATCAACCTGCATTAGCAGAAAAGCTCAGCTCCTGGGATGTGGATTTTGAAACGGGGAATACAGATCCGGTGGTTGCAGATGGACGCCTTTGGGTGTGCGTCTATAGAATGCTTTTAGATATACATGGATCGGTAGGCGCTGACAGTAATGTGCTGTGGGTTCGGCATGAAGACTATTGCGCTGATCCATTTGCGACAATGCGCAAAATAGCCGAATTTGCGGGCATTGAGTTTAACGAATCTATGCAGCGATATCTCTACGCGCACACTCAAAGCAAGAATGTGAATCCTGCAAAAGGGAAAGCATGGGATCGCGTACGGGACAGTGAAGGTACTGCGTGGGCATGGAAAAAGGAATTACCCGAAAAAACAGTTAGCAGGCTAAAGTTCTTGACACAACCAACCATAAATTTTTTCTACAATGCTGATAGCTGGGAATAATGCCGCAATTGTTACGCATGCATAAATTCGGTAGAAGTGGACGAGGTTGTCCGCGCATTGGATAAGAGCACTTCAACAGATTGAGGGTTCAGCAAAGCAATAACATCTCAATCAGGCCATTTCCAGCTACCCGACCTGGCAACAAAATACTTTCGGCTTTGATCTCCCTTTCCGTCATATATGCGATATTCGAGTGGGAATTTCTGAAAATAGGCGCCGCTCAGTAGCTTATGCAGCAATCGGGCCGCGTTGATGGGATATCGGAACAATCGGATCCGGAATGGAGCCGAGGCAAAAAGTTGTCCTTCCTCTTTTGACGCCCGTTCGCTGGCGCTCAGATTCTGGCCAGTCCAGGTAAACACACTTAGATATCTGCGCACATGCTTTGCCTTATAGGAATTACGCAACAATCGGATCACAAAATCCATATCGGCTACAATCCTGTATTCACTGTTGAGGCTGAACCCATCATCCATTATCTTCCTGCGGAAAAACATCGTACACGATAAGACATACAAATGGCTTGCCAAAATGTAAGACATTCTCGGTTGGTAACCCTTCCGAAAGGAAAGCAGGCAACCGTCAGGATCCACAACCAGGGTGTCGCCGAAGAGAACATCAACTTCAGGATGCCGATCAAAGTACGTTTTTATAAAGCCAAGGGTGCCAGGCAAATACTGCTCGTCACAGTTAAGATACGCGAGGATATCGCCGCTTGCCATCTGCCAACCCTTGTTTACAGCATCATACATGCCTTCATCAGGCTCACTCCGCCACTCCACATCAGGCTGCTTCTCAAGCCATTCCACAGTGCCATCGGTCGATTGCCCATCCATTATAATATGCTCAAAGGCAACGCCCTCCTGGTCCGTAATAGAACTATGACACCGCTGGAGGTATTGCAGCATCTGAAAGCTGGGCGTCACTACTGAAATATCCGGTTGGTATTCCAAGCTCCTGACCTTTCTTTCTTTCAGCTTGCGTCTTCATATCCCCTTGAAAACCCAGGCAAATGGGATGACAGTGATTTGTATCAAATATCTATTCTTACCTTTTTTGCCGGCAAACGGAACCAGCAGGATTACACCAGACAGCAGCTATATTTTCAGGAACTTTTCTATACCGGCCATAACCTTTTCCTCCTTGCCAATCGCATCGGTCGCATCATCCTCGTCATACGCGTCAGAAGGCAAGCCGTCAGGCAAGCCGTTGGGATAGCGCGTCGTTATATAGAACTTGTCCAGGCCGACGCCAGTGCGATAAAGTCTGTCGAGTTGTCTATCATAGGTGCTTGCATCCTTTATCAGCTTGCCCACCGAATGACCCCAGACTTCTTCAGCGCCCCGGGTATAAAGGAATGCCTTCACCGCCATCTCGGCGGATTGTTGCGCATGGAAGCATGCAAGGTTGAAGTGACCCCCATCCTTCAAGAGCCTTGCGGCCGCCAGATCCCTTTCACCTTCACGATACCAGCGTGCACCTTCAGTCTCAGGCTGCATCCTCATAAATGATCTTTCCCTCTCTCGCGACCCGCTGATGAAAGCTGCGTTCCTGGATAAGCCGTTCCCATTCAGCGGGCGTATAAACAAGAATATCCATCGAAACTTCCGGCCGCACGCAACACAAAAATGATTCGATCCGGTCGGCAAACCTTGCGTTGCTGTCAGCTATTACTACAATGTCAAGATCGCTCCTTGATCCCACTTGACCCCTTGCGACCGAACCGAAAAGAATAACACGATGCACATCGTCGCGCTTTGAAAGAATGCTCAAGATCCTTTCAAGTTCTTTATCCAGTCTCCTGTTCTGCGCAAGGCGCCTGAACTCTACAGCGGATTTTGTATTCTGGCGTAACAAATCAACACCTCCGCATCCGGCCGGCAGGACAGGCCGTACATCGTCCATCAACCTGGCTTAATTGGCGGTTTTCACAAAGCCTGCCAGGATGAGCATGTTAAATGATCAATCAAGTACAATAATCACAACACATGTCATTGCCTATTTCAAGCACAATGCCCTGAGGCTCCTTATTCACAACAATTTGCCCCTATCAATACGCGCCCTTGGCAAATAGAACCACCCAGAAGTTGCGGCAGCTCGTCCAGACTGAACCGTCTCAGAAATTTGCCCATCGGCGTTACCCTCAGATCCTCCCGGATCTTGAACAGTCCTTCCCCGGATTCATTGAATTCCTCCATCGACTACCGCATTTTGCCAGCCTCGTTCAACAGGCTTATTACCGATAGACAATAAAGCTTTTAGGCATCAGCAGAAATCTCTCTGTAGCTATCTGACAGTCCGGAAAGATCTCTTTCATCTCATTCCTGTTTAGGAGCCGGATGCCTTCCGCAAACTCCCGCGCCTGTTTTTCCGATGGCTTTGTAAGCCACCCCCACAAAGATAACCTTCGCGCGAGTTTTTTTCTATGCCTAATCGGAAGCCAATGGATGAAGGGAGTCAGTAAATGCGGCTCAAACAAGAACCCTCTGTTCGGCGTCTGAACACAGTAATGGATCCCAACACGCCTGGCTTCTTCGGCAAATGCTTTTTGCCGTTCAAAATTCCCGACATGTTCAATCACCGAATTGGAAAAACACAGATCAAAGCTCTTGTCGGCGAAAGGAAGCTTGCATCCATCTCCGGCCACATACTCATATTTCGATTGATCAAAATCAGCGCTCTGAGGGACCCGCAGGTTCAACAGAACAACTTTCCTTTTCCCGCGCGGCATCCATTTTTCCCAGAATTCCCTTGTGCCGCCAATGTCCAGTATCCGGCCTTCCAGTGAAACGAGCTTCCCTATTCGCAAAGCGCGTCTTGTTCGAAAATAATTATGAAGCGGACGGTATAGTTTATGAATATTCATGACAACTCAATACGCGCCCTTGGCAAACAGGATCACCCAGAAAGTCCGCAGAATAATTTTCAGATCAAGGATCCAGTTGCGGTTGCGCAGGTAGTAAACATCCAGAATGCACATGTCGTGAAAGTTCACATCGCTTCTGCCCGAAACCTGCCAGAGACAGGTCAAGCCAGGCAATCCTTCATGCCTTCGGTAATGCCAGTCCTCGTAATAGTTCTCAAAATCCCGCCTCGGCAACGGCCTGGGGCCAACAAGGGTCATCTCGCCCCTGAGCACGTTTAAAAGCTGCGGCAGTTCGTCCAGGCTGAACCGCCTCAGCAATCTGCCAACCGGCGTTACCCTGGGGTCTTCCCTGATCTTGAACAGTCCTTCCCCTGATTCGTTAAATTCCTCCACCTGCGCCTGCATCTCAGCGGCCTCTTCATTCATGCTGCGGAATTTGTAGATAGTAAACGGTTTTCTGTTTACCCCTATCCGTTCCTGCGAGAACAGAACAGGACCTTTGCTTGTCACCTTGATTGCTGCGGCAATTAAAACAAGAAGCGGTGAAATAATAACCAGGCCGAGCCCGGCCGCAATAACATCAACCACGCGCCGGATCATGCTGGCGCAGCGGCTTTGCCGCGGAACATTGAAGTGCACGAGGGGATAACCGTCGATTAGATCACAAGACATCCTGGCCCTGGTGATTATCACGTCAAGCCGCTGAGAAAGAATCTTTGCCGCCGCTTCCATGTCTCCGGCAATTTCAAGCAATTCCATGATCTGACCGGTTGTAAAATCCTTCTGCGCGCAAATAACCATGTCGCACGGACGCTCGATTATCTTACTCTTCAGGGCTTCAAATCCTTCTCCCGAAGTTTCCCCCGCGCCTGGAACCTGCCGCCAAGGCAAATACAACCCGCCTGGATGCTTGTTGTCAATAAGCGCCGCAATAACCTCCGCCTCTTTGCCTTTACCAACAAGCAGTGTCTTCCACCTGTCAAAGCCGGCCTGCCTCAAACGTTCTAAAATCCATCCCGTAAACCTGCGGGAAAGAAGACATAAACAGGTGTTCATAATCGCAAAAGTTATGAATATGCTCCTGGGATGAAACACGTTTCTGGTAAAGTGAAAGTAGGCGTAAAACACTAAAAGCGCCGCAAAGTTCGAAATAATCACGTACCAGCCCCGGGGCTTGCGCCGAAGAAATTTCCTGTCTTCGTACAGACCGGACAGAGCGTAGAAAAAGCCGATAACCAGCGTCAGAATGAAAACAATTCTTGGCGCAGAAACCAGGTAGAATTCGACGTAGTCTACGGGAACAATGTCCGAAAACCGACTGGGGACTGTTTCCCGGAGTGACAAAAACAGCGACTTGCCGGGCCAACTGATAAACCGGAACCAGACGGCAAAGTAATACGCCGCTACTATGGCAATGAAATCCGCAAAAAAGCAGAACACCCAGACACTCAAAAATTTACGCCGCTTATCCATGTCTCAGATATTAACACTACACCACGTTGCCAACAAGGGGGCGTTTACAGCAAAAAAAACAGCGCTTACTCATCCACGGATTCTTTCGGCATTTCCTTCTTTTTGCGGCCGGCAACCTGACTTTCAGGAGGCTGGGGAATGTGCCCGCCAACCAGGGGATCATCTGTGGTTTTCATCCAACTATCCAGATGTCCGCGCATGTCGTTCAAAACCTGCGCATGTGTCCCGGCTCCAGCCAGGTTATTCGCCTCGTGGGGGTCGAAAATCAGGTCATATAGCTGTTCGTCCGGAAATGACATGTCGTCATAGCCATAGTCTGCCCAGAATTCCTCGGCAGGACCACGGTCAATACCTCTAGCCTGATCGCGCTTGTAGGAGCGGATGTACTTGTACCGCAAAGTCCTTGCTGCGCGCAGGGGCCGGGGCCGGGAGTTATAGTGATAAGTCTGTTCAGTAAAGATGGCGTCATGGATCTTTTCCTTATCGCCCGACACAAGGGGCAGCAATGATTTCCCGTCCAATCCGTCCGGAGGCCTGGCCTCGATGATGTCGGCTATTGTAGGATAAAGATCCAGGTGCTGGGTCATGGCGTCTACAACCTTGCCGCCCTGAAAGGCGCTTCCTTGTCCATATTCCGGGTCGGCTGCGCCCCTGATTATCAGAACAACCCCTGTGCCGCGGTCAGTGAGCGTACATTTCGCCTCGCATATGCCCGGGCCGTGGTCGGTGGTAAAAATTACAATGGTGTTATCCCGCAATTCGGGAGTATCCAAAGCCTTGAGAACCCGTCCGACATCCTGGTCCATCATCTGAACACCCATCTTGAAATTTGCCATATCGCGCCTCGTCACGGCATTGTCGGGCATATGCGGCCATGGCCGACAGTAACGGGCCTGCATATCTATATCGGCCGGCTCGCGCATCGGTTGTGATTCGATAAAAACACGCCTGTCCCCGCGATTATCGCGGTGCGGATCCAGGAAACCCACTGACAGAAAGAACGGGCTGCTGTGCTTTTGCATAAGGAATTCGACTGCGGCAGGCGCTGTAAGAGCAGGATTGAATTCCTGGGTTCCGGTAGGCTCATGATTAAGAAAGTGGTCGTATGGCAGGACATCTTTGGTTGGAGCCCATGGAGCGCGCGCAACATGCTGCACTCCAGACAAGGCTGTTTCATACCCATTGCGCTTCAGAAATGCGGCGAGGTGACGATTATAATCTTTCAAGTGATAACCCAGCCGGGGACTGGGCAGTCCAAGCATGCCGCATCGGTGAGGATGCTGGCCGGTAAGCAGCGCGGCCCGGCTCGGAGCGCAAGAGGGCGCCGAGGCATGGCACTGGCGGAACAATACCCCTTCTTTCGCCAGCTTCATCAGGTTGGGCGCAGGTATGTCATACCCCATCGGTTCGCAGTAACGGCCGAGATCATGGGCATGGATGTAAACAATATTGGGTAAAGTCATACTGTTCCTTCGCATTGGTTGTAATTCAGAGCGAAATTATGTATTTTCCGTAATGCAATCAAGCTTGTTCTTCGGCAATTTGCATTATGGCGCCACGGTTTCAATAGAGCCGGCCAGGAATGGCCGACTTACTGGGGTAAGACGGGCATTCCTGCCCGTCCTCTCATGCGTCAATGGCTATAATAAGAATTGCCGGCCCGCGAATAATATGGCTGGCGGTATGCACCAACTTTTGCAAACATAATTGAGCATGTATACCCAACCAGTTACACGCTTAAGGATTCAGGTGGCTGATACACACATCCACAACAGATTTACTGTAAAACATGGGGACAGGTGAAGGCAGGAGGTAAATAATGACCGTATCCCAAAAGAAAATGGATTGGCAGGCGCCAGATCTTATGACCTCAAGAGAAATTGTGCGTCGAACCATTGACTATACAAAGCCAGAACGGGTGGCCCGTTCATTCCAGGACTCCGACCTCAGAGGAGTCGGCTGTACCGCTGAAACTCAGGCGAGCGAATGGCAGAAGACCGGCAACAGCCGATGGGAACGCACCGATGAGTGGGGAAACACGTGGGGCAGGATTGACCCTACATCCAAAGGCGAGGTTGTTAAGGGAGTGCTGGAGAACATAGCGGCCATAGATTCGTACGAGCTTCCGGACTACTCTCGTCCTGAAGACTACGCTTGCGTTGCACAGAAACGCGCCGAGATGCCTGATAAATGGCTCAACGGAAGCCTTCATGGCTTCGCATTCAATATTGCACGAAAGATGCGCAAACTTGACCAATACCTTATGGACCTGGTGCTGGAAGCGGATCGAATGCATGAATTGCATGATCGTATTGATGCGATGCTGGAAGACATGATCCGCAACTATGCTGCCGCAGGGGTGGATGGTGTGATTTTCCCGGAGGACTGGGGCACACAGAGCCAGACACTGATTAGTCCCGACATGTGGAAAGCGGAATTCTTCCCCCGTTTCAAGAGGCTCTGCGGTATCGCACATGACCTTGGAATCAGGATATTCATGCATTCCTGCGGGCAGATTGAGGCTATCATGCCCGGTCTGATTGAAGCAGGTGTCGATGTGTTTCAGTTTGATCAGCCGGAGCTGCACGGCATTGACGTTCTTGCAGGTCACCAGGAAGCATCAAGGGTCACATTCTGGTGCCCGGTCGATATACAGAGCACATTGCAGAAGGGGGATGAGAACCTTATTCGCGAGAAAGCCAGAGAAATGCTGGACAAGCTCTGGGGCGGAAAAGGCGGATTTATCGCGGGCTACTACAATGATAATGAATCAATCGGTCTTGACCTCAAGTGGCAGGACTACGCATGCGACGAGTTCATAACTACTGGAGTACGCGCTCATTACATGGCGAGCAAGTGAGCAGCCGCCAACAATTAAAGGATATAATCATGCACCTTTCCCCTACCGAAAATCACAAGCATCTAATGTCACATATCACACCCTCGCTCGGGTTTGATAGCAATAATGCTCAGATGTGGCAACGCAGGTTGCGCCGTAAGCTACGCCAAATGGTCGGCGATACTCCCGAGGATCGTTGCGATCTCAGGCCCAGGCGGCTTTGGAAATGCGAACATCCGCTGGGAACCATCGAAAAAATTGTGTTCACGTCGGAACCCTACTCGGATGTGCCGGCTTACGTCTGTCTTCCAAAAAATGCAACAGCACCGTACACTTTTTTTATATGCCTGCAAGGGCATTCGACGGGAATGCACAACTCCATAGCGGTTCAGAGGGAGGATGAGACCAAACCTCTTGAAGTCAAGGGAGACCGCGACTTCGCCCTCGGTTGCATGCGCCGCGGGATCGCAGCACTGTGCCTTGAGCAACGATCCTTTGGCGAACGAGGGGAGAGAAAGCAGAAAAAGATTTCATCCCACCAATGTCACGATGCTACCATGCACGCATTGATGTTGGGCAGAACCCTGATCGGAGAGCGGGTCTACGACGTTGACCGTGGCATTGACTATCTGGCGTCGCGCGGCGATGCGGATATGAAATCCATTGGCGTGATGGGTAATTCAGGCGGCGGCACTATCACTGTATTCTCTGCTGCGCTCTTGCCGCGCATCGCCTTTGCCATGCCATCATGCTACTTCTGCACTTTCAAGGATTCACTCATGTCCATCTACCATTGCATGGACAACTACATTCCCGGGTTGCTCAAAGTAGCCGAGATGCCGGACATTATGGGCCTCTTTGCTCCCAAACCCGTTGTGGTCGTCGCGGGAAAAGACGATGACATATTTCCCATAAGAGCAACACGCAGAGCATTTAAAGATCTGCAAAGCATCTATCAAGCATGGGGGGCGTCAAACCGCTGCCGCCTTGTGGTTGGTAACGGAGGTCATCGCTTTTACGCTGACGATGCCTGGCCGGTTATGCTGAGGGAAATCAAGAAATCTCAGTGTTGAGGAGTAAGGAAGATTCGGCTTTCTCAACCTTTTCAAAGGAAAAGCGAGGTACACGCCCGGGCTTCGCTGATCATCAACCCGCATATCTCACAGAATTCCGTAGATGCCTGTTCGCGATTCGGCGGAAGAACGTGGAAAGTGCTGCTGTAGGGGGTGCAAATAAACAGGGTGATAAATATGGCTCGCTATTTCGTGCGGTTAAAAACCCGAAGCCGACAAAGGGCTCTATCATAAATACCGGCCGCTCCAAACGGAACAACTAAGCCCCAGAAAAGAAGTCGCGGCAGATTGAAAACGTGAATCGGGCCAAACCGTTCATAAAAAAGATTCCAGAAAATAAGCAGGCAACACATCCATATAACTGCGAAATTCGCAAGCGGCTCCGAAGCATGCAGTTTTGCCGCGCCGGGTATCCTCTTCTTTCGAATCGGATACCACAGGCTGCTGCCCATGAAACCAAGCTGGTCAACAACTATATGAGCAGCAATCGCGCCAAAGGATATTATCCCCGCCACCGGGGTGAACACCGCTGCAACGATACCCGCAGACATTAGAGCCGCCAGGGCGCTGTGAGTCCAACGACGGTGCCACGGAATAAAGCCGACAGCCACCTTCCCTCCGGCGTCCGGACACATCTCGAACAGCGGCCCGTCAAAAATATCAATAGTTATATCAGGCTGATACTCGATTTTGACGGAAGCACGCAAGGGACTTTCAGCCCTTTCGGGCCACTTCGAGTCTTCTATAGCCACCGGACCCTTTCTCGACATCCTTGCAGGCGTCTTTGACACGACATTCCCTCCGGTGTCCACCGCGGGCCCGTAAGTCACAACAACCATGCGTCTTTTAACGTCGAAGCGAACCGTGTACCGTTGCCACAGATCCGAGGCAAGTCGAACTGTTTCAAGCTTGATCCGCACCGGTTTGCCGCTGAATGCAGCACTATCTATCGCATACGCCAATGCATCGGCAATTTCAGCCGGCGACGGATTCGACGGATCGGGAACAACACAGATATGGTGCCGATAGAAGAACCTGAAAAACTTGAAATCCAGCGTATCGGGCAAAATGCCGAAAAAACCACCGAGCAGAAAATATACCGGGTTCCCCGCCGTTGCCGCATATATTGACTCAGGAAAGAATGAGGCAACGGCCACGCCAACAGTAAAATGTGTTATCCCCTTCATCCCGACAACCTCAAAAATGCGGCGATATCATCGCCTATCCCAGACATCATACAGGCAACAGGCAGAAGAATTACGCCCAGGCAATTCATCCGTCGGGTTCCGAACAAGGGCGGAATCAGCCCTATTCCCAGCCCAACAAACATTATGCCAATACCGCCTGTTCCGGTAACAACAAAAACCACGCAGACTGCAATAATCAGAGAAACAGCGGAAAGCGTGCGCAATCCAACACGCTGCAATATACGAAGAGTAAATAGAGCAAGGGGAGCCACCAACAACAAAGCCGCGGCGCTTGAGATCGCTATGGAGCCCATCGCCAGATAGAAATTTTCATACGTATGGCCGGAACTGATTGTGTTTATCATAAGAGCCCCGCCCCCGCGCGCCATGTTGAGGCCGGGAACGAACAGTAGAAGCACTGCTCCAATGTAGTAGACCGCCTTTGATGCTCCCTGTGAAATCAGAAATACTCTGTCGTTTCTAACGCTAACCGCATGCCCGGCAAGAAAACCGCCAACACCGCCTGTTATCACCGGAAAGAATGCGGCAAAGCCGCCACCCAGGGCGCCGGCCAGGCTGCCTTCTGCGAAGTTCCGGAAATTGATCTCCGGCAGGGTTATCCACTGCCGCGGCGCGCGATTGCCGGTCACAAGATTGAGCAACAGCCATGGTATTGTGAAAAGACCCACGAAAGCCGGCATAAGATTCTGAAACGCGCTGTCTGTCGATACCGGCGAGCTGTAGAAGAGCGCAAAACCGAGCAGGCCCGACATCGCAAAAGTTGCAAGTCCTGCAAAAAGCTGCTGCCATGATTTAATGAATCGTCTCCACCCGGAAAGGCCGACTGCTGTGTCCTTCGGCCATTCCGACATGAGCATAAAACATATGACGCACCATATTATCCAGTGGGTATGCGGCGCAAATACCTGCCGCATTACAGGAAGAACAGCAGTCCCGAAAGCCGCCAGTCCCGCAATGACCAGGGCAACCCCCACAGCGCTGCCTGCAGCCGTAAGGATAACTGCCTCATAGGCCTTGCCTTTCATCAGATACTTCTGTCCCGGAAGGACTGTAAACATAGCGCTTTCGTCCGGCGCAGCAAGAATAACAGAAGGGATCGTATTGCAAACTGCGAAACCTGCAATCATCCCCAGTGAGAAAGGAACAAAGAGCGCTTCAGCTCCGCTGCTGCCATAAGCAAGAATGAGGACGAATCCCAGCAGGTTATACACATGCAACCCCGGAATACAGGCCAGGGCTGACGCTATTATTCCCCCCGACAACGCCGCGATCACGTTCTGTCCCAGCATCTACTCCTCCGAAAACTGATTTAGAATCCTGACATCATCCGCGCTTCTCAGTAGAAGGTCCAGCTTTCCAGCGTCTGATATCCGTAAATTGCCCTCCGCCTCAATTCTATCGCCAGCCTTCGGTATTTTAGCCGGACGCGCCAGATCCGATGCCTGTTCCCTGTAGGCTTTCACCCTGACTCTTCCGTGGTCTGTTTCCAGGCCGAAAGAGACATACCCGATTTTCCCGTCTTCCCTTCCAATATAAGGATCCCTTTCCAACCGGCCCCGGATACGGACACGCGCAAAATTCATCATAGGCGTGACAGATGAGACCCTGACCAGCGGCGCTTCTTTGCGCGGACCCAGGTAAATAAAAAAGAGCCCGGCTGCCGCGAGCAATAGAGCTGATAACCGCAACAGCCACAAAGACGAGGCATTGCGCGCGGCCTGGCCGCAATACGGACACCGCAAAGCAGCCCCGATAAACCGCTCACAAACCGGGCACACCGCACCGGGAACAGTAGTCTGAATAACAGGTAAAGAATCAGATCCGGACAAATTGGCAGAGTTCCCCGATTCCTCACTGTACGAGCGGTGATCTTTCACCTTACGCCCTTTCAGTCTTTGAAAACAGGTTCGTAATCCTTTTTGACCCTCATGTCGTTTATGCGAAGCCGCGTCTTGTAAGTAAAGGGTCTGCTTTCTATCTCCATCTCTTTAATCATCCAACGATCCTTGATCTTTTTAAAGCTTCGTATTGTAAGCCGCCGAACCAGCTTGTCATCATGGTCATATCCTTCAGCCCGGAGAACCATGTGCGCTTTTGAATCTATCCATAACTTCACTTCGCTGTACTGGTTCTCCGAATGTCTCCCGGGGCGCTTTTTTCCAGTAGAAGACTGCGGACGGACTACAATTACGTAACATTCTCTGCCTTTGACAGTATCCATTCCCACAGTTCTTTCTTGGCGCCACCAGAGAAAAGAAAGGGTCAGATCCAGCCAGCTTATGCTGGTGTCCTGGATTGCGCTGAAAAGATCTGGAGGCTCCGAATCAGCTTCGCCTACGCCTTTTCCATATAGATATTCGGAAGCTTTGTCACTAAAGTAATTAACCCGGAGTTTCTCGACTTCCCCGTCCCTGGGGTCCTGAATAGTATATCTTGCAGACCCGCGTCTGCCTGCAAAGTGAACAAGAATACGGACGCGATGGGTACGCGTTGTTATTCCCTTCTTTCTGATAACGCGAAGTTCTCCGCTTAATGCAAGCGGTTCGGATGGCAAGACCGCCCGGACTCTCTGCAACAGCTTTCCGCCGGTTTCAGCTCTTTCAGAAGCGGCGGAAAAAGAACAACACACCAACGCATATGCCACGCTTGCAAGAACTGTGAACCGAGCCATTTGCAATCCGCGCTTCACTGCTCTGCAGTGCAGGGTCCAGCCTCCTGGTCGGCTTTGAGTGCGTGGTCTATAATTTCCCTGACCTGCTCCAGACCACTGGCGGGAATAATGACTGCGTCACGCCTTCCCCCCACATCCTCTATGATTTTAAGGAATCTGCCCCTGGGGTTTTCCCTCAAATCAAATGTAAAGTTCTTCCGTTCAATGGGAATCCGCTCGCTGAATAATTCTTTTTCCACCGCTTTTCCCTCTTCTATACTTAAATGTGGACGTTACCTGTACCACTTTGCTTCAGCAATATCCTACGGGACTCACGTAAAATGTCAAATACATTGGAAACCCTCACCGCTTTTTTTGCCGCCGGGCAATAACCACTCCTCTTGACATCATATCCCCTTCCCTTCACACTTCTGTAATGCAAAACACAAAAGTCACCCTTGTACTGGGCAGCGGAGGCGCCCGCGGCTGGGCTCACATAGGAGTCATCAGAGCGCTCCAGGAAAAAAATATACAAATAGAGTCTGTCGTAGGTTGCAGCATGGGCGCCCTTGTGGGTGCGGCTCTGGCTGCTGGAAAACTCGATGTTCTGCACAGAACCGCCCTGGAACTGGACTGGCGAAAAGCATTCAACCTGTTTTTTGAATTTACCCTGCCCAGATCCGGTCTCATAGACGGCAACAAGGTAATACGGACACTGCGTGAGAAAATTTCTTCTGCCAACATCGAAGACCTGCCCATTCCTTTCACGGCGCTGTCCACCGACATGTCGACCGGCAAAGAAGTTGAGTTTTCCAGCGGCGATCTGCTCGAAGCCGTCCGGGCGAGTATCGCCATTCCCGGTATTTTCACTCCCGTATTCCGGGGCGATCAGATTCTGGTTGACGGCGGGCTCGTAGCGCCGGTTCCGGTCAAAACAGCATATGACGCAGGCGCCAAAAAGGTCGTGGCTGTTAACATCAACAAAGGACTCGGTCTGCCTGTGGTGGCGGACTCTGATGCAGAAGACAGACGTCCGCGGAAGTCCAGAAAAAACCGGGACGCAATAACACAATTCGTTAACAGTAAAATAGAAGATATGAAACTGGAGAAACTGACTCCAATCAAACGCTGGCTTACACCAAAAAAAACTCCAAGCATTTTCGACGTTGTTGGAAATTCAACCATAATCATTCAAAGCAAAATCGCCGAAATTCAACTGCAGAAATATCCCCCGGACATCCTGATCGAACCAGAGCTTGGCAACATGAACTTCATGGAATTCCACCATGCGGAGCAAGCAATACAAAAAGGCTACGAAAAGGCAAAATGCCTTTTACATGAAAAAGCCGGAAAAAACAGACAACACCTTTCATCTCCCTGGAAATAAAACCCTCAACTCTTCGGGTCTTGATGCCAGCAAAACCCGTACTTTGTCGCCGTTGGACGCAATAGTTAAGTTTTTCGCAAGATTTGCGAGCCCGGGTTCTCTTTCCTCGTTCAACAACGCAGCGGCGCGCAAACCCATAAACACAATCTCAACCTGCACGGCTGCGTCTCTGTTTTCAGCGGTAACATTGAGGTCCATCCGCACCTGCCCGTCAATTTCTCCAACAGCAAGAGTCATAGCTTTTGCATTCCTGAAAACTTTTGCCTGCGCACTTTGATTCAGTCCTTCCGCCCCGCCATTTAGACTTGCCATAAGGAACCCTCCAGCGCGTAACTCCGGCGTCTGCAGTCCCTTTTCGCCAGCATCCGCAAGAGATTTGCTTGCCCCTTTATGCACTTTTGCAGACTCCATAACCTCAGCCACCGAACCCGCAAGCACAACAGTATCCTCGGCAATAAAGGACGCAACACAAGGCACTCCCCGCCGCCGGTCCTTCCATTTGTGCAGAATGTAATCACCCCGGCTCATTTTCTGGTGGCTTCTATTCTTCTCCAGCGCCTGGCTGATCCGTGCGGCATCCAGATTGCCTTTCACCACGGCCACGGCATCTTTCCTTTCGCGATCTGAACCGTAAAGTGTCACGCTGCTGATGTCTTCCATCGGATCGATGCCAAGTTGTTCCTTCAGAAAAGCAATGCCCCGCCTGTGCTTGTCCGGCCGTATTGAAGACAGCGTTTCGGAAACAGATGTCCCCCGGTAAACATCAACATCAATATGCGCTATCCATTGAGCATTTACAGGAACTGACGCTTTGTCGAATCCGCCTCCAGACACCGTCCCCGCAACAAACCCAATCAAAGCAAAAAAACATAACTTCTTCATATCACCCTCCTCGCGCATCAATGCCTTTGAAAGTGCCAGCTTTCCGACGTACCTTGGCATAAGATATTACGATGTTGACCTTCTTCAGGCAAACACTTAACCCGCATATCTCACGGAATTCCGTAGCTGCCTGTCCGCCATCCGGCGGAAGAGCGTCGAGAGCGCTGCTGCGGGGGCGCAAGTTGATAAAACGCCGGAACAGCCGTATAGACATACTGCAATCTGGCGTTTTGCCAATTCGTGCCATCACAGTGGCGCTATCCGCGCTCGCCCGGATTATTCCTGCAAGGCGCGAACAAACCGTGTGTGGCCACGTTGGCAAGCCGCTCAAGCGGCTCGCCTCACGTCTCTGGCCAAACACTTTGCGCCAGCCTGATCGATCCATCAACTCGCCGAGTTGATGCGAATGCCTGTTACGAGGCTGGCATGACAGGAACCCCGTAGGGCCCGTCCGCAAACACGGCCATGGCAACATGAGGCGTTGCAGCCAGGCAACGATCAATAGCGCGCTGGACCATAATGGATGCCAGGCGACTCTCGTCCGGGTCGCTCAGCCCGATGCCGCCATCGGTACCCGGCACACCATTCTCGAGAAAAACACGTCCGCTGAGACGCGGAGCGCAGTAAATCAAATGCGAGGTGTCTCCAAGCCACGCCATAACCTGCCCCCACTTCTGCACTTCCCACTGCTCGGGCACAAAGGTCCATTCTTCTGAGTGAAGCAACTTCTCAAACTCGCGCGGGCCTAGTTCCGCCATAGTCGTCAAAAGCCGGCGGTAGTCCAAGCCGCCCACAGGATGGACGTCGGTATGATTTGCCGCGAGAATGATTTGCCCTTTTTCGCGAACCGCCTTAGCCGCCTCGCAGGCCGCCTTGGCGGCCTGATAATGGTTGATGCCGGCGAATCCGGCATGCGTTACAACAACATCGAAGGCATGCGGAACCGGGATAGCGTTAGCCTTCTGGGTCATGGCGCACGCGGCGGCATGCGCGGCCTCCATCTCGCCGCAGAACACACCCGTAATCCGTTTGTCGCGATCCAGCGTTACATTGACCAGAAAGTCGCAACCCGCCATACAGGCCACCTCCAGCGCCTCCTCGTGACAAGGATTGCCTTCCAGAATCAGGCTGTCGGCACAAGGATGCCCGATCATGGCGGCTCCATGAAAAACATGTGTCGCCTCCATTCCTATCAGCCCGGGACAGATCGATTTGCGTCCTCCACTATAGCCCGCCATAAAATGCGGCTCCACCAGTCCGGTCAGAATCTTGAGGTCGGCATCTAGATATCGGGCATTCACCTGTGCCTCGGTTCCGCGCGATGTGCGGCCAAGACATCGCAATGCGTCGCCATCGGTAGCATCATGGTTAGTAATCCGCACATCGGACGCAAAGGCGGCAGGAGGCAGCATTTGACGCAACTCCTCCGTGCGCATGGCGCGATGCGTACCCGTCGCCACAATGACATCAATTTTCCTAATCCCTTCCCGCCGCAGCATATCCAGAAGCGGCGTCAGAATGCCGCTCTCACCGCCGTAGGGCACTGGACGCGTGTTGTCGCTGACAACGACAGCCGCCGTACTTCCCCTGGCGGATGCCCGGCGCTGCACGATCTCAGCCAGGGGCGGACTGCCGATCGGACAGGCCAGTCCATACTCCAAAGCCGCTACAGCATCGCGTAAAGGCGGCACGGGCGCCAGAGTCAGCACAGAGGTTCCATCGGGCACGCGGAACGCCATGCGTTCGGTTCCAAATTCAAGTTCTATGGGTATCATGCTCAACCTTGCCTCCGAAAAACAGATGCGTCAAACATCAAGACGGGTTTCGTCTGCAACCCAGTATGCACAAGTATGTGTCCGTCAGGGGAACGTGTCTCGCACATTCCCGCACGCATCAGATTTCTTTTTTTTGTGGCAGAATCGTCAATATAATGTACTCATGGATGTCGTCCCGCCGGGCGCGCGGAATGCCAGTCGCGGACCGCTCGAAGCATTGCCACGTAGTTCTCGACGGGAACGTAATTGGAGACGGCATTTCCGCTTCCCAGCGCCCACCCGCCGCCGGGCGCACACTCGGAAATGAGCGCATGCGTGCGTTCTCGAACCTCAGCCGGAGCCGCACGAGTCAGAAAATCAACATCGAGCGCTCCGCATAAGGCCAGTCGCTTGCCCCAGCGCCTTTTCATCTCGGTGACAGACATGATCGCATCTTCTACCGAATGCTTGGCGTCCCAGCCGCAAGCGATGATGTCATCCATGACGCTTTCCAGGTTGCCATCGGAATGCAGCACTGCTATCTTGCCGCCGCCGTGAATGGCGCGGACAATTCGCCGATGCCAGGGAAAGACATATTCGCGCAAAGCGGTTGGAGAGATCATGGTTCCCGTGCGAAAGCCCATGTCGTCGCCAAGCGTAATGAATTCGATATCCTCGTGCGATGCATACCTGTCGGCAAGTTTAACAAGGCGCTGGCCAATTTCAGTCATCACAGAGGAGAGAAGTTCCGGATCGTCGACCAACACATAACACAGCCCCTCGAACCCCATCAGCTTCATGGCTGTCTCCAGAAGACCGGGACAACGTGGCCGGATTTTCATGGCCTCGGGGAGAATTCTCGCGCAGGCTTCAATGCCAGCAAGATGCGCGTCGCCGACCTCCGGCCACGGGTAACGATCAAAACTTGCACGATCGTGAATAGGATTGCGCATGGCAACCGAAGAGGACTCCGCAGGCTGTACGCTATCTTTCGGAAAATCTAAGAGCGCACCGATGCCCACGAAATCGTATCCCGCCTGATAATAGAAGTCCGTACGAAACCTTGCCCAGGACGCAAAGTCGCGATCCTCCGGGCCGTCCGGACGACGTTGCCCCGACACCGCTTCAACGATACTGAAACCTATGGTCAGCTCGAAAAGAGGCACGCGGTCCGGCTCGCCATCCCGACGAAGGCTTTGGGCCAGTCGTCGCCAGTCCGGATCCGGCCGGTAGCCAAGGTCAATTCCTGCCATGGTCATTCCTCCGGAACAGTGAGGCCGAACTCCTGTTCCTGGTCGGCGATAATGCCCAGAGAGATGTCGTGCCGTCCTCCCTCGTAATCTTCGGTCAGCCAAGTCTCAACAATATCCAACAGCTCGAAGATTCCCGTGATCTTTCCTCCCAGGCACAAGATATTGGAGTCGTTGTGACGCCGCGTCATCTTTGCCATAGTGATATCTGTACACAGGGCGGCCCTGATGCCTCGGATTTTGTTGGCGGCAATGGCCATGCCTATTCCCGTCGAGCAGATGAGAATCCCGCGCTCAACCTCGCCTCTGGCTACCATGCCCGCCACCAGACGCGAGAAATGGGGATAGCGCACGATGCTTTCGGACTGGCAGCCTACATCCACAACGTCCACACCCATGTCGCGAATCCGGGCCGCCAGTTCGGCCTTGACGGCAAATCCCCCGTGGTCGTTGCCAATAGCCAGTTTCCGGATGCAAGTGCTTTTCATTAGGACAGCCTCCTGATCGGCGCAACATCTCCAGTTCTGGCAGCTTCCAGGATGGCGCCCATGCACTTGTCCACCGTATCGGCCGAAATCGGGATCGGCATGGCACGAAGCTTCATCTCCAGCGACGGGTGTTTGGCCGCGGCCAGTGCGCGGGCAACATGTACATCGGTGAATCCCGGAACTTCTTCCAGTTTCGTGGGAGCGCCGATGTCCCGACTAAGCGCGCGCATGCCCTCGGATACAGCCACTCCCAGATCGCGGCCGGATAACTTGGTATCGGAGGACGTCATATAGCCGGCGCCGGAAAAAATCGGCGCCAAGTCGCGCAACTGGCTTTGGATCGCAGGTGCAAAGAAAACTGTATAATAAGGATTGGCCAGAGCACAGGCCCGCCCATGACTGAGGATGTCAACCATGCTGAAACTGGTCAGATGCCCGCCATTGGTTCCCCCGAGCATGATGACGTAGCCGCCGAGGTCCGTCCCTAGACCCAAGGCCTCTCGCGCCTCCAGATCGTCCGGATTCTCGCAGGCCCGCTTCACGTATTGAACCAGCAGGTCCACCGCAAGTAACACAATCGGCCGCACCCGCTCCAGAGTCTCTCCGCTGGCGCCATAGAACACCTCGATAGCATGGGCAATCCCGTCGAGCGCGCCGTCCACGGTCAGATCGCGCGGCTGGCTGGTCGTCACACCATAATCGAAAAGCGCCGCAGGGGGCACGATGGCGTCGTCCACGATCAGTTTTTTCTGGGCGGCAGCCGGGTCGGTAATGTTCGAGTATTTAGTTAGATGCGCCGCGCTGCTCGCAGCGAGTTGAACCGCCATAACGGGCAACATGGATTTGCCTTCGGCAGCCAGCATGGCGCTGACCTTACCAACGCCAAAATAGTCATCGAAATCCGTTCGCTTCCCGTCCAGCGCCGCCATAACCGTTGCGCATTTGACGGCGTCTATGCTGCTGCCCGAGCCGGCAACAACGACAGCGTCGGGGGAGCGGGCCAAGATCGCATCTTTCAGGCGAAGAACGTCTTCGCGCGGCGCATTCGGTCGGGCGCCGGGAATAAGTTCGCCGACAATCTCCACCCCGGCGGCAGTCAGCGACTGTTCGAGGGCTCTGATAACAGGACGCGCCCATTCCCGGCCATGGCCTCCGACCATAACGGCTGCGCGGCGACCCAGACTGGCGGCCATGGGCCCCGCCCGGTCAATGCAGCCCAGACCAGAGATGTAACGGTCGCCTTTGAATTCATCAAGCCAGCGTCGCGCTTCCTGGAATTGGTTATTCATAGATTAGTCTCCCTGATGGTTTCGAGGACTTGAGCGCACATGAGCGCTTCCGCCCTGTCGTGTTGCTGTCTTGTAATCGCTCACGGTGTCCCTTTCCTTACGGACCCGAGCAAGAATTGGCCCCAGCCAATACAATGGTCATGGAGTGTAGTTTGACCTCTAACGAAACACAAGAGCAAAAAAGTTTTCGGGGCTGACTGAAGTCAGCCATTCCGCTCGCCTACCCTCGGCGAGCGTAAACAAACCGCGCGGTACCCACGGGTTCTCATCCCGCCTTGTTATGAACCGGCGCCAGCCAGACGTAGCTGCCCGCGAACAAGTAGTGAGACGGCTGCAGCGAAGTCTGGCGGCCAACCTTGAAGTATGCACGAACCATCCACGATGCAGATTGCGCCCGGGACCCCGGTCAGTTCAAGCTGAGAATGGTCTGTATCACTTCTCGCGCTGCGTCCTGACGGTTTCCAACGTCTGGAACGTACACGGGTTGGACGTTCCAACCGTAAATGCTACGGTGTTCTCCGGCTACCCCTCGGCGCTTCGCGCCTCGGGTACTATGCAGGCAGGCCGCCAGCAAAGCTGTCATCCTGCCTGCTATCGCCCGCGCAACCGTGGTTCACGATGTCAACGCTCCTTGCTCGCTTCCCAAGGCCATGAACCGCGCCACCAAAGGTGTCACGGTTCATGCTCATACCCTCCGGCCCGTCTTTCCCCTCTGTCTGCTTGCGGCTGCCATTCACCCCTTTCTCCCCAAAGCTGTCATGAAACTTGCTTGCCTATGGCAGCAAGTTTCACGCCAGCCCCTG
>CAYSRM010000020.1:0-24597 GCA_964433435.1 uncultured Victivallales bacterium | reverse complement strand
TTGCCGATATCAACACAGAAAACGATGGGGTCAAGTCAGCGGGTAACCTCGTGATAACCAATATTTCGAACAGCATAACGATCTCGGGTGAGATTGATCTTAATGCATACCAGGGTGGCAACTACGAGGGATACGCGCTTCTGGAGGCCGGCGGCAGCATAAGCGTGGCGGACCTGGACCTGGATCGGGTGCGCTATATCTCGTTCAACTCGCAGAGCAAAGAAAACTACATCACCGGTACGCTGACCAATTTCACAGGGACGGTGGAATCGGCGGACGACACGCGGCTGCGTGCGCCTCTGGATCATCGCATCTACTACGAGCCGGAACTGAATCCGGGCTTGAATGGTGATGCTTATCCTTTGAAAGGCTTGGATGGCTCATCGGAAGGCGGCACATTGATGGTGGAACCAGCCAGCGGTACGGTTATTATTGTTCACTAATATTCCTCGGAATGACAGGCTTGGCGTGGTTTAGTTTCCTAAGGAACTGTCATGCTGAGCTATCCCGCATATCTCACAAACTTCCTGCTGCGAATGCGGATAGCGCCACTGCGAGGGCACGAATTGGCAAAACGCCAGATTGCAGGATGTCTATACGGCTGCTCCGGCGTTCACCAATTTGCGCCCCCGCAGCAGCACTTTCCTCGCTCTCGCTGCGAAATTCTGTGAGATATGCGGGTTATTGATGAAATATTCGGGCTGTCAGTCTTCTCCAAAAATTTCTTTGACCGCTTCCAGGTAACCATATCCAGTCAGGTCGTCGGGCTGCAGATAACTGCCTTCGGTCCATTCGTTCCAGCTATTGACTGTAATCAACGGAGGTTGATCCGGGTGTTCGTCCGCGTATTTTCTGGCTGCCCGCAAAGCCTGCTTGAAGGTTTCTGGCGTGTTGTGGCGGGTTATATCTTTCTTGAGTTCCTTGAAACGGGGGTTGTTGTCCCATCCAATGGATACGTGCGGAAAATAGGTGAGCGTGGTATCTTTTGTTATGCGGTTCCATTCCGGAGCCGGGTCAGCTACAATGTCATCATCGCTCCTATCCGGATTACGGTAGAGCCGGAAATTGTAATGTGAAAAGCTCTTAAAACCGATTTTCCTCAGATTTTCTTCACTATCGCTGTGGCCATTGAGCTGAAGGTGTACGCCCGGAAGCCCGGCTTTTTTTGATTCATCATTCAGCCATGCGATAGCCTCTGCCGCTGCTTTGGATCCACCGAGGCCGTCAATGAAATTCCGGTAATGAAAGATCATCAGTACCGGTTTGCCGTCAATCGTGTAATAGGAGGGGTGAGTAAAGTATTTCCCGATCCACCGTCGGCCCACGATTTCAAACTCACGCCTGTTGATGCCGGCCTGCCAGATGACATTGTTCTTGATGTGAGAATTTCGTATGTCCCACAAGTGATCGACATCATGATTCGCCCACATCAGGTAGAAGCGGACCTTGTCATTGTTTCGCGCCTGGAGGTATCCGTTATTCAGGCATGTTTCCAGAAATGGCCTTCGGTCGTACCAGTACCAGTCATAAAGAAATACATTGACTCCGTATTCCGCGGCAGCGTCGATCTGCATCTCCATTACGCGCGGGTCCGCCTCGTTGCAGTGGCCCCAGAGCGGACGGCGAGGCCAGGTATGACCGGGAAACTTGGATTCGGCGTTTCGCACAACTTCCCACTCGCCGTCGCCCTCAGGCCAGAATATGCGGGTTCGCGGCTCATCCCCGGTGTAGGATGGCCAGACAAATGCTGCGATATCGTATTTTCTGTTTTTTTTCATGCTAAGTGCCCTTTCTCCAGGAATTATTATTTTAGATGGAACTAGCCTGATCTATTCATGAAAAGCTTCGGGCTAGTAAGATTTTTAGGCGTCACATCTGGCCTTTCCGGTTATTGTGATGGTTTGTTCCACACCGAACTGTCGGGTTGTGTCTCCGGTCCGGTTATCCGGACTCTGGCTCTTGATGCACCGCTGGGGTAGCGCCCCAGGCTGCTCATAATGTGCATCAATACCTGGGCGGTCATCTGCTCGCGAATTGCTGCGCATTCGGGATCGGCGTAGCGATTATTGCGCTCCTTAGGGTCTGTTGCCAGATGATAGAGTTCACCCTCAATTTTATCGTATCTACCCTGTATGTCGCCCAACCGTCCAGGCAGTGCGATAATGAGCTTCCACTCTTCCGTACGCCACATCACTGCCGGAGCGCGTTGGTATTCCTCATACCCTCTGCCGTGTCTCTCGCAAAAAGATCCGGAACGCGAAAAATCGCTTAGAAGGCTGAAGCCCGGAAGAATCTCGGGGATGTCCATTCCCGTAGCGTCCAGAAACGTGGGAACCACGTCAACGAGTTCAGCGGGGCGGCTGTCCTGCCTCCCCTGCCCGTTGACTCCTGGGCCGGCAAGAATCATGGGCACTCGCACACTGCCTTCGTATAGACAGTATTTGGATACTCGACCGTGGTCTCCAATCATGTCTCCGTGATCCGATGTAAAAAGGATCAAAGTGTTTTCCAGTTCTCCTGTATCCTCAAGACGCTGAATAACCTGGCCGAAAAGATCATCAACGTATGTACAAAGAGCGGCGTACCTGAGTCGGGAACGCCGTCGTTCTTCAGAGTTCATGGCGGGCCAGATATCTTTATAGCGTTCGCAGTGATGGTGATGTTCAGGCAGGCATTCGAGAAGAGATTCTTCCTGAAAATCCTCAATCTTGTACATTTCTTCGTATTTCCTTGGCGCCGCCAGTCCCACATGCGGATAGTCCAGACTCAGGTACATGAAAAACGGCTGATCCGAATTTCGGCGCGAGTCCAGAAAATCCAACCCCTTTCGGGCCAGCCATCCTTCATGAAGGTTTTCAGGAGCGATTTCAGTGGTTTTTCCGATATACCCGGCAACGGTCTCTCCGCCCGGCCCGAACTGCCGTTCCTGTTCGTCCTCTTTTGTGTTCCCGGGTTCATCATCACTCATATAGATCGCACTTGTTTCCCGCTTATTCGGATCCGCTCCCGCACCGCGGATATAACGTGTATCAAATCCTCGGCAAGATCCCTTTACCGGCGTCTCGGGAAGTATTTTTGACCCGATATACCAGTGGGTTTTGCCAAAACCTGCAGTTTGATAACCTGCGGCCGCCAGGCGCTGCGCCAGCACGGGGACAGGGAGATCCTCGTCGCATGCAATCATCTGTGTGTTGTGTTTGACGCCACATTGGAAACCATAGAGCCCGGTCATCATTGAATAGCGACTGGCCACGCACATCGGCACGTTGCAGACTGCCTGGGTAAACCTGACCCCGCGCGCGGCCAGTGCGTCAAGATTCGGTGTTTTGAACAGCGGATTAACGCACCCCAATGCGTCATGCCGCTGCTGGTCGGTCTGCAGAAAAAGAATATTTACTGGTTTGCGCAAGATAATGTCCTCTTATTTCCTTTTTACACATATACGCAATACTAATTTTTGAGCATAAAGTGAAAACACGTTTAAAGCAATGACAATTCTGGTATATGCTTCGGTGTTTCGGGCAATGAGAAAAGGTGCGGAAGATCAGTGTGCAAGTGGTCATGGCTTGCCGCCGATGCGGCTCTCATTCTTTCTGTTGCCTGAGCAGAACGTTGCTTTTCCGGCCGGCAATTGCATGATCAACTTTTGCCCAGATTCGTCAAAAAAAGTATTAACGCAAAGATTCCCGCCATGACCGCGAGCGCATAGACGATTCCTTTCCAGTCCTCCCGGTTCCATTTTCTGATATACCAGTCAGACTCGGGCCATAGTTTTCGTTTTGCCGCCTCGCGTGGATTGGCGATGGATGATTCAACCGCCTGTGCGTCCTGCTTGGGATCGCTCTGAACCGGCGTCAGCAGACGGCAGTAGAATTGGTCGAGAGCCGATTCATCGTTGCGCTTGCCCAGCAGACCGAACAGTAGAACGGCTGTGAAAGGAAAGAATAATTTAAACCCGATGTCGATACTTTCCACTGTTGCCACACTGAATTTGGACAGGTTCACCCCCAACTTATGAATAATGTAGAGTTCCGGCCGGAACATGCCTTCGCCATAAGGTTTGCCATGCTCGTCGAGCTTGATGCCCTGCTTCCAGAAGACCGCTTTAGCCCTGGGCTGATAGGTCTCTATGAAACTTTCGCCTATTACAAGAGGCATGGGTTGCCGGCCCACGGCTTTTCCTGCTTCCTGAAGCGCCTCCCAGTTCTCGATCTGTCTTTGGCGTTCATTCACATCCCATTGTCGGGCCTTGTATTCACGTTCGATCAGGTCCGGTTTAATTTCAAGATGCAGTGAGGGGTTCTTGCTGATAGCGGGTATTAATGTAATAAGCAAAGGAATAATCACAACCATCAGCAGTGATATACCCATTGAACACCAAACCCCGATGGTATTGGTACGCCGCCATAAAAAGGCCATCAAGATGGAGGGCCCCATCGTCACATTGATCATTAGCATATAGACAATCATATCAAAAAGGTTCTGTTTACCGTAGAGAGCCACAAATACACCGCCACAGATGGGGATCAGCCCGAAAATACGGCCAGCTGTCAGATAATGCTTCTCTGACCTGTCTCTGAATAAGGGCTTGTAGATATTGATGGTGATTAGACCGGAAACCACTACCATGTGCGTGTCAGCAGTGCTCATTAAGGCGGCCAGCAGACATGCCAACATGAGTCCCGACAGACCAACCGGCAGCAAATCGTTGCTTGCCATACCCCATAGCAGATCGGGATCCTTGATTTCCGTGCCGTAGAGCGCAAGGATAAACATAGCAAGAACAACCCAGAAAACGGTAGCGATGCGCTTGATCACAATCCCGTTCATAGCGCCGTAACGTGCCGCGCTCTCTGATCTTGCGGCGCCATGTACCACCATATTGTTTGCATAGGCAAAGCTGCCGGCTATGCCGATCAAAGATAGTAGCACAATATAGTACCACGTGAATCCGGCCAGCCTTGGCGAACCGAAAAGCTCAAGCATGGATGCCGGGAGCATGTCATGCACGGCTTTAAACGGTCCGATTAACCCTGAGTTGCCGGACAACGCATTCAAGGCTGTTATTGAAAACGGGAGAAGTATCACAGTCAGCACAAGAATAAAGAGACTCTGCATGGCGTCCGTCCATACCGCCGCCTCAAGGCCGCCCGCAGCGGCGTAGAGAATCACAAAGAGCGCGATGCCGAAAATCAGGACGGTTTTGTTGAAATAGCTGAAATGACTTCTTGGATCCTGACGCCGCAGTGTGGCAAGCTCGTCACCCTCTTTCTCGCTCAGTAGTTCTGTTGGTCTGGATTCCAGTAATTTCAGCCGCATGGCCTGATCGTACTCCGCCCTCTCTTCGATCGAGAGTTCTTCGACCGGCTTCCCGGTCATGGCCATAACCGTCTTGCTGACCGCCTGCAACCCCATGGCCCCCACGAGGATAAACAGGCAAACCTGTGCCATGGCATAAAGCCCTGCAAGTTTCCGGCTTTGGAGCCGCGTCGAAAACAGATCGGCCAGTGTCATCAACCGCGCTCGCCGCATCCATAACGGCACAAACCAGACTATTGGCAGGCCGAGCATACCCTGCAAGGTAGAAAAAAAGACACCTGCCAGGCCTTTGTTACCTACGGTCGAGGACATGGTTACACCCGTCTCGGCGCTGGTGGCCTGACCGAACATGGAGAACGTCTGAAGGAATTTCCCGAACGAACGCCCTCCCAGAAAGTAGTCTTCCTGGCTTCTTACCTTCTTCATCGCCCGCCAGCCTATGCCAATTACAACAGCGTAGTAGGCGACAATTACAACAATGTCCAAGGAATGTAATCCGTACATTGCTATAAAAACCTTTCTTTATTGTCTCACTTGGTTTTATTCCAATTTCAAGAGCCGCCGGGCAAAAAGCGCTGCCGTCGGATTATGGCGTACACGTCCAGCCAAGGATACCTGACAGACGATAAAACTGCCTTTGCCATGCCGTGCTTCACCAGCCGCCAGCATGGGTTTCCAGGCGCCGCCGCCCCATTCGCCGTTGCCTCCACGAAGTATGGGGAGCCAGTCATCAGCTTTAAAGAGCGTTTTCAGTAGCGGGCTGAAATATCCATTATCGGGATCGTACCAAAATTTGAAATCATCCTTATGCAATGCTTCCACGAGCGGATGCCCTGTAGCTCTCGACACGAATTGGCGCGCACGCATAAGACAATCCTCAACCCGTACAGCCATGTCTCCGATCTCGTACCGGCCGGTTGGCAGTTCAAGGAATACGGCTCTGGCGCCATTGGCGACCGCCAAATCAATTGAATTACGGCGGCGGCTGTATGCGGTGTAATCGCTGATCAGGTATACGTCGGGGTTGTCCGGCACAGCGTTCACGCCGAGTTCGCCCAGAAGCCGACTGTTACCCAACGCTTCGATCCGGCATTCCGGCGCGGCGGATAATTCGGGAAAGACTTCATATTCGACAGCCGTCTCCTTATGCCCCAGCGAGAGGCGAAGCGTGAATGGGGTCCGTTGCGACACCTTTGGCGCTTGCGGCGCAAAGAAGCCCTGGAAAACAGCTTTCACAGACTCTATCCGAGCCGGTGTCTGCTGAGCAAAAACGACATCCCCGTTCTGCTCGATCTGCCAGCGCAGCATCATGTCTTGGGGCGCATCGAGGGTATCGTTGCAGACCCAGAACTCAAAGGACATTTCTTCACCGGCAAAATATTTCCATCGGTCTGTGCGTACGTTCGCCGTCAGCGGCTCGAGCGCATCGCGATAGGCGAAAAATGCGGGCTTAGGACGCCTCTCGCAGTCCATGATGGCCTTCATCCAACCTGCGGGAAAAGCGTCGATAAAAAGATGGATGGCGAAGCTCACCACACGGTTGTCGCGCCGGAAACGTTCCGCAAATATTCGTGTTGCCCAAGTCTGATGGCGTCGGCTCTCGCGCACCCAGTCTTCGAGTGTATCCTGTGTGTCGAACCACATGAAGTGAAATTTACCTGTCTGACAACCGCGAATAAGATCCGGAGACCATTCCGATTCCTTTCCTTGCGGAAGCCATGATTCAGGATACCTCCGCCGCATGAGATCAGCGGAATCAAGCCCTTCCGTGCCGAATTCTCCGCAGGCATAATTCCAGCCCTTTTTTATCGGCATCCAGAAACCACGGTGAAATCTGCCAAGTTCCAGGCCATGCCCGTTATACCAACTGCAATAGCAGTGATTGTCAGGAAGTGTTTCGCTGGGCGGATCGTAATCTCCGTCCACATGTTTGATCACACGATCGGGATTGTGTACTCGCACCAGATTGTCGGC
Source organism: uncultured Victivallales bacterium (assembly GCA_964433435.1). Classification (GTDB taxonomy): domain Bacteria; phylum Verrucomicrobiota; class Kiritimatiellia; order UBA8416; family CAYSRM01; genus CAYSRM01. The sequence goes on along the minus strand of CAYSRM010000020.1, from coordinate 17,304 downwards.
CGCCGTAAAGAAGGCTTCCAGCTCAATCCGGTTCAAATGCCGATGCGGCTTGCCTTTGGCGTTCGGGAACGGCTCGTTAATGTAACTGTCGATCACATTGCAGGCATAGCCCCGAACAAGTCTCTCCATCTCGCCGGCCTGCTTAACAGCTTCCGCGAACTTATTGAAGCGCAAGCATCCGAAAAGGGGTAGATCCGTTTGAGTCATTAAACCGAGTCGATCGCAATACTCGTAGACCTGCGGCTCGACGGGCCTTTGCGTAAGTCGCAGAAAGTTCATATTGCAGATTTTGGCCAGCAGTATGTCGTCGATCAGTTGTGAATAATCCTTTTTAAAGACATCCTGCTGTTCGAATCCCATGGTATTGGCCCCGCGCAACTTGATTTCATGACCGTTTAAAAACAGTCGGCCGCGGGGAATACTCTCGACATCCTGGCTGAACGAGCGCATTCCGAACTGACGCTTGGCGGTATCGACCACATGGCCATCGGCATCCAGCAGCTTGATCTGTATCTGATACAACCATGGGTTCTGCGGCTCCCATAGTCGGGGCTGACGAATGGGCAACGATAACTTCAGTAGATTTTGTCCCGGCCCTATCAATAAATCCACATCCTTATTGTCAGAAGGTTTCTGAAGATCGCCCAACCCCGGAATTATGCGGGCGCCGGGCCGGCAAACAAGCTTTTCGACAACCGTCTCTTCAAAGTTTTGACCAAACACTGAAATTTCCACCAAGGCGGAACGGCGTCCGCGGTCGATACTGCTTATTTCTATCCATGCTTCCGCAGTCTCGTCTGCGGGCATGGGTCGCACCCATAGATCCGAAATATGCATCGGACCCCGCGCTTCGATAAAGACATCCTGGCAGATCCCGAACCCGGGCGGACAATGCTTCCAGCCGCAAAAGGGATCGTCCCATCCCAGTCCCGTGGCGGCATAGAGTTTGTCTCCCTCCTCATCCGGACCCCATGGATCGTTTCCAAGGAAAACAGCGTCGTTTTCCACTTTTACAAGCAGTACATTCTCGCCTTCGCGTGCGCAACCCGAACACTCGAATTCAAACGGAGCAAAAAAACCTTCGTGTGAACCAAGGTAATGACCATTCACAAATACATGCGCCTTGTAATCGACTGCGCCGAATCGCACAAAGATCGCTCCCTTGTCAAACATCTCGCGTGTCAGCACAAAGCTCGTTCGGTACCAGGCAACAGCGCGCCCGATAGGTCCACCGTAATGCGGCACCTCAACCTTCTCCCAGTCTCCGCTTCCGTTCTGAGTGTAACTGAAGTCCGCACGATCGCTCTCTGTCTCCAGTCGCCACTGAAATTCTTTCAATCGATGAGAACTCCGCACAGATGGCTGCTCGGGCGCAAGATCCATTAAAAAACCAGCGTAGCGTTTACGATATTTAGCAAGCTCGGCGGAAAGCTTTGCTTCCGAATCGATTTTATCAACAGGCGCGAATATCGCCTTCGGGTCGGACTCGGACGCTTGCAGGAATTTTTCAGGTAGTTGCGGCGGCTCAATCTTTTCCATTTGGCCACGCTGATCTGTAATCCTCCGCAACCCTATATCCGCAAAAAAGCCGCCTTTTCGGTTTTTATCGTTCTTCATGTCGTAGCGTCCCTCTTGTACTGAACCGCATTTTACCGAAATTGCACACGCCGGACTTGCCTTCAAAGACAATGTAAACCTTGTGGGCGCCGGTAACAGATTCGAACTTGGCGCGATGCGTTTCGAAGGTATGCCAGCCGCCCGTGCTTTTCATCACCAAGGTAGCCATAGGCTTTGATGCCGGTGAATCAAGGCGCAGATGAATCTTCTGATTCGCGTACTCGGGATGCACACCAGCCGAGATTTCTATTCCGACGATGTTTTTACCCGAAAAGTCGTACGGACCAAACGCAATCCAGTCGTTGTTGTCGCAATGCGTAATGTTTCCCTCGCCGCTCACATTGACATTATGCAGACTTGCCAGATCCGCCGAGTCGAGCCATCGGATGGGTACCGGCGCTGCGTCGGGATAACGGGAAATATTATCCAGGCTGTCTAAATCGTAGGGGCCGATCATGTTCACGGGAATGGGGTGCCAGGGTACGACCAGGGGTTGGAGCGCCTCCAATGAAGCCTGAGGAACTTTTCTGCCCTTGTCGCGATTGGCGTACATCACGGCATGCCTGATTTCGCCCCATTCGCCCGAGCCAAACTGACGGTTGTCGGCAATGTAGTTGCGATTGTCGTTTCCGTTGAGCAGATCGCGCACCATGGGGTACTTGGCCTGCCAGGCTTCCGATTGCCACGGGGTTCCCGCGAGCATCTTTTTCGAGTGGCTGTGGCCGGTAATCTTCTTGCGCCATGCATCGCCTGTTTCGCTTGTGCCTGTAAAGGCCTTGTGCCAGTCGATGATGATATTGCCTTCCAGATAGTTATCTGTACCTTTGTTAATCTGAACGCTGCCGAATTCATGTCCGGAGCTTCTGGCAAGGGCGCCGGTGTGGAAGATGTTTTCCGCGATCATGAAGCCGCTGATAAAATCATCCAGACGAACCGCAGCCGCTCCATGATGGGCTCCGGTTTCGTTGACAATGCCGTGAAAATAGTTGCGGCGGAAAACATTTCCCCGGTACAGCGGATTGGCCCACTGGTCGATAGCGCCCTGGTCGCCGGACTCGTACACGCAGCGATGGAAATAGTTGAGCTCGACCAGGGCGTCGCACGCCTCCAGCCGAATCGCGCTGCTCGGGATATTGACGAATGCGTTGCGCCGGACTTTAAGCCCCATGCCCTCGAGCACGATAGCGGGCGTGTACGTGCGGTCGATACGCGAAAGGTCCGATATCCGGCAGTTTTCAATAACCGACCCGGATGGGTCCAACTTCCGCCAATCCCCTGCCAGGATGTCGATGCCGCCCCGGCCCATACTCTCAATGGCGCAGGAATGGACCAGATGGCGTTTGCCGCCATAAATGTTAATGCCGTTCCCTGAGCAGCGCCGTATCTCTATCCCGGAGAGGAGCAGGTCCGAGCAGTTCTTGAACATCAGCGCATCGCCACGGACATAGTCGATGACCATGTCACGAATTTGGAGGCCGGGGCAGTCTTCTGCCGAAAGGATGGTTCCAAAGGACGATAGGATGCATTTCCCGGGCTCAAATTTTTCGGGAGGAAGGAAATAGACGCGATTGTTCTTTGTATCCAGATACCATTCGCCCGGCCAGTCCAGCTCGCAGAGCGCATTGATCGCGCATCCCAGTTTTTTGCGGAAACCGTAGCGGTTTACAGGCGGCTCAAGCGTAATGGTTCCTGACGCGTCTATGGACGCCACTTTTTCGTACGCATCCGCCCAGTCCCAGTCCCAGTAACCATAGAGCCACAGATTCTGCTCCTTCGCCCACTTCTGGTAGCGCGGGTCGTGAGTTTGCGGCTTCTCGTTGACGGGCAGACGCGTAAGTCCGTGATTCGGCCAGCGCGCCATGGTCTGGGGGCGCCCCTTGTAGAAGAGTTCCGGAACGGCGAAACTTTTAAACCGGTTATTCGGTTTTCCGACCCGCCCGCTGGAGAAACCGCCGAAGACCAGGTCGCCCATGCTCTGCACACCATGGTCGCCGAGGTTGCAGACTAGCACGCGGTCCCTGACGGCATCCGGCAGTTGCGCAAGAACGGCTTTGTCGGTCACTTTATCCCATTTCAGCAGCACGGTGCGGCCCGAGAGCGTGGCAGGATTATCCGGATCGGCAGAACGGATTACGAGACTCTTGTCATCGGGCGACAGCTTGACGGTTTGCTTTTCTATGTACACGCCGGGAGCCAACACGATATGGATGGCACGGTTCTCGACCTTCTTTTCGATTTTACGGGACAGTTCCACGGCCTGACTCAGTGTACGCACCGGTCGCTGGCTGCTTCCATCGCCGCCCGGCCCTGCCTCCGCATCCACATGGATGGTTGCCGCTGCTTGGCTCAAGGGGGGGACCGGGGTATTTTGAGTAGCCGGATCAGGCTGGCCCGAAACAACCGCCCTGAGTTCTTTCGCTGCCAGAGCGTGGTGTTCGGGCACGTACTCGAATGTTTTGAGACGATCCAGCGCTTGAAGGCAACCGGTCTTGTCGTCGCTCTTAAAGCGCGCGTACGCCAGGCGCATGATGACAAGAGGCCGAAACGGCTCGTAGGCGGCAGGCAGGTTTTCGAGCATCTCGCCGTACAGCGGCGCAGCCTGATCCGGCCCTTTCTCCAGCCAGAGCTCGTCGGCGGTCTTCAGCTTCGCGTCACAAGTATCCATGCTCCATGGTTTTCCGGGATTTGCCATAGCAGTATCCTCCATTGTTAGACAAAAGGTGAACAGTAATGCAAAAAGGGCCAACTTTGTTAAACGTCCTGACTTGATCATTGTTTTTTCTCCGTAACGAGCTGGAGGCCGGGATCGTCAAACCAGACTTTTCCGTCTCCGCCGGATGTTTTGGCAAAGCGTACAACGGCCGATTCGCTGTTCGGTCCCACCGTAAAACGGATCGTTGCCTTGCCCCAATGGGGTGCGTTGCCGGATATGGGCTTGCTTTCCTTGTCTTTTCCGCCGAAGTCGCTGACCGATATGCGGGCTTGCGCATCTTTTTCCGCCCTGAATTTCCCCATCACTTCATAGGTGGCTCCCGGTATGAGTCCGGCAATCTTCTGCTTCACAGCGTTCTCGCCTTTGCCAAACTCTATGCTATATCCGCGCATGACAACCTTTTCCGTGTTTTGCCATTGACTGTGTCTCTCAAAGATAATCCGAATATTGTCGCCAGCCTTTTCCCAGCCCATGAAGTCTTCAGAATAGAAATCGGGATTGACGAGCAGGTTTCGGTGCGGCGCATTGGAACGGTCGCTATTGATCTCCTTCGGAGGATTAGAAAAATCATGTCCTGCCTTCCATATAACGCCACCGGCTTCATAGGCGCCGCAATCGGGTGCTTTGCCTTGATAATCGTCGTTAATGCCTTTAATTATGATCCCGCTGTCTATGGCGCCGGAGTCGGGTAGCGGTATTCTGTCGTTTTCGAGTTTACTCCTTTCAACGTTCCATAGGTTATGGCTCATTACGAGGTTGTCGCCTTGTACACGGGTACCGGCTGTACCCAGATTGTTGTGGAGTCGGCATCCGTGCAGATCCTCTGCCATTTTTGCAGCCCAGGAAGATTGATAACTTTGCTTCCTGTCTCCTTTGGCCCCTACAAGCGTGTTGTGATAATAGATGATGTAATTTCCGTACTGATTGTTGATCATGCTGATATCGCGTACGTTCCAGACCAGGTTGTGATGAATGATCAGGTTTCGGCAGCCGTGATCGAAATAGATGCCAAACTGTGCATGGTCGCACAGGTTGTCGTGAAACCAGTTGTAGCGGAGTTCGGAGTTTCCGCCGTCAACCCCGTTGCCGTAGGTCAGCCCGAGATCATCGGTCAGATACCCGGCAAAGCAGATGTCATTGTACTGGAGAAGGGAACCGTGCATGCTGGCTGTGTTGATAACCGACCGGCCGGACCTTGTGATGGTATTGTGACTTACCACATGCCCGGTGCCGCTCAGGAAAGACAACGGGGCGCAGTACGCGCCAATGTAGTTGCAGTCGTGAATATAGTTGTTGACGATCCTACAGTTGTCTCCGGCAAGACAGAGCCCGTTTCCCGAGGAGAAAGCAATCTCGCAGTTCTTGATCTGGTGCTCTCTACCCTTCAGAACAATACCGGTTTCCGCCTGTGATCTGTATTGTTCTTCCGCGCGGTTGGAATGATACACATACAATAGCCGTCCTCCCTCGATACGCATGCGCTCTGATTTTTCATCCGTGCGAATCGATGTGCCGAAAAGGTTGAGATCGCGAAGGGCTATGTCCGTTCGTCCCCTTAAGTCAAAACCGTACATTCGAGTCTTGATCTCGACCGATTCTTGCGGCGCTTTGCCTCCCGGCATCCACACATACAGGCGTTTCCTCTCCTGGTCGTAAAACCATTCGTTTTCGGAATCCAGAGCAGCCAACGACCCGAACAGATAAAAGCGGCCCTTTGGCTTGCAAACGTGATTGCCGGCTTTTTCGCTGTTATTGACGATCGAGACGCGCCCTTTTTCAAAGGCGGTAATCTTGCCGGTCCAGCTATACCAGCGTTTATGCGTGCTGACCCAGGCTGAAGCGCCTGTCCAGTCCCGGTCCGGAATGTACGAATTTACGATTGTGAAGTCTTTGGTTCCCTTGTGCATCCCGGCGCTTCTGAATTCCAGAAGGCGGGACGGATCCGATCCGCCGGCATTGGGCCAGCGGGCTTCCCACATCATGGCGCCATCGGCAAAGACCTGGTTTTCATGGCCCAGTTCCATCGTAACGTCCGCATAGTATACGGCGCCTTGCTTTTTCTTCCAGTTCAGAGCCGGGTCGCAGCCGGTAATCGTGACAGAATTTTTTTTCGCGGCTTTGAAAGTGATAGGGTTTTCCGCGGCGCCCGATATCCGGGGCCGAACGGTCTCGCGGTAAATGCCCGGCATAATCACGACCGTGTCACCGGGGTTGACCTGTTCGGCAGCCCGGGAGATGGATTGAAAAGGATTCTCCTGTGTGCCTGGATTATTATCGTTGCCCTCAGGCGAAACAAACAATTCAGCCGCGTGCATGGAACATACCCCCCAAAAAAACAAGCGGAATGCCGCAATACATAAACATTGTATCCTCATTTAATGCTCCCTTCATAGTTATGGTATTTGTCTGTTCAGAAATGAAGTTTATACTGGATAAAAGACCCAACACCATGCGTTCAAAAAACAAAGGAATGAAGCGGCCATGTTTATCCTTAGCGAGCATGGGTTGCTATCCTTTCCGGCATGGGGATATCCAGATCCCGTTCCAAGTCGGACCATATCGATTCAGGCAGGGCTACCGCGGCGCATGCCATGGAACTCCCGATTTCAGCAGGAACGGCAGCGCCGTTCAGGGTAACGGCTATTCGTGAGTCGCTCAGACTGTACTGAAGAGACAGAGCGCGGACATCAATGCCTTTTTTATTGCACCATTCATGGATATGCACAGCCCTCTTCTCTTGCGTGGCTGTCCATCGGCCCGGCCGGAAGGATGCAATTTGCTGCGGGTCTGCTCCGGTCAGCAATCCCATGGCCAGAGGGGATCCGTTCAGTACGGCAATTCCATTGTCGTAAGCGGTCTGAATCAGGGGACTCGCGCTCTGGTCGACAGGATTGTAGTCCATGAAGGTCAGTATCAGATCGAATCGGCCGGAAAGAACACACTGCTTCAGGATGTCGTGACTGCGCACCCCGATCCCGATGCGACGCAGGATCTTCTGCTGCCGCAGTTCTTCCAGTGTATCCAGTACGGCGCCGGGTGCGAATACCTGTTCCGCCGATGACGGATCGTGGACAAGAATCGCGTCCAGATAATCGGTCCGAAGCATGCGCAGACTGTTTTCGATCGACCAGCGCGTTGCGTCGCGCGAATAATCGTATTTGCGGTCCGGATGCGTACCGGTCTTGGTACAGAGAAACACATGGTCGCGGCGGCCTCCCTTGAGCGCAAGACCGATGCGCGCTTCGCTATAGTGGTACAAGGGCGATGTATCGATAAAATTAACGCCGCCATCCAAAGCCATGTGAACGGTTTCCACGGCGGCTGATTCAGATACGCTTTTCCGGCCCAGCCAGGCGGCGCCAAGGCCCAAGGCGGAGACACGAACGCCTGTTGCATCAAGATTGTTTTGTGGGAACATGTTTTTCAATGTGTTCGCTCTTTTCACAGGTAGGACGCGCACGGTACTTGCTTAGGGAGAAGGCAGCTTTGATTCATCCGCGCCGTAGCGCCACATGCCCTTTTCCGGGCCATGGGATCCCTTGCCCACATTGTAGCGTCAGACCGATCCGGTATCATGTTTTTCTCTCCGCAGAAGACATCGTATACTGGTTTATCGACCGCTGTTTTCAGACCCTTGTGCTCATTAATACTGCTTGGCTCCTTCCGGCCGTTCAAGCTGCCATGTCAAGGTGGGAATCTGCTTGCCTTGCTCGTCCACAATCTGTGCAACCATCATCCACCATCTACCGTAATTATGCACCTGAAGCAAAAGCAGGTTCCAACCGGCGCGCAGCCGAACAGGAACGACATCCGTATAATCGTGAAAAATGCGTGTTTTTTGGCCTGCGGTAATACCGTCATGCACTAATCGTCCGTTAAGCCATGCCCTGTTGTTGTCGTTGCTGTCAAGCCGAAGCTGAACGTCACGCGGCTTTTCCGAAAAAACATAGGTGGCAGCATAGGCAGAATGATCGTTTTTTCCGCCCATTCTGGCTCCCAGATTGAGGGCTTCGCCCTGCTGCGCAGTCCATGTAAATGTGCCGGAGTCGGTCTGCAAGGTCTCTCCAGGTGATGGCAGGACCGTCCCAGGATCGAACGGCACATCCTCTCGACCGCCCGGCACCGGTCCCAGCAAGAGCCAGTTGCAGATGTAGTCCCGACTGTCGGAACGATCCGGATTTTCGTAGTTCAACTCCGAGGATTTAGGATTGTCCCACTGGTAGATGCGTGGACTGTGTTGGATTGTTCCCGGCAGGGCCGTGAATGAAAACGTTTCCCCTTTTGCCATGTTGGCCGACGGACTGCAATCCGTCACGCCTTTGATGTGCAGAGTGTAGCGTAGACCGATTTCCGGCGGCTCCTCCATTGTCAGAATGACTTCCCGGCTCTTTGCGCGCGCATCCGAATTGAATTCAACCCGTCTTACGCTCAACCCGTCCACCTGAAGCGTGCCTGGGCCAACACTGGCGGCTGAAACCGGTTCGTTAAATGCAACGATCCATTCCTTTCGCGACAGCGGCACAACGTATTTCACTTTCGGCGGCTTGCTGTCAGGTGTTTCTTCAAGGATTCGATAACGAATAGCCACCCCCTCGTTGGTGAGTTTCTCATACGCAAGCAACACGCGGCCGGATGCACCCGCGCACAATACCGGTCCGGTTTCTTCACTCGGTCCGACGGCCACTGGAAGGGGAAATGAATCTACTCGGGTCCATTCGGGAAGCAACCGCATCAGGTAAAGATCACGATTGACCAGCCTGCGCTTGTCAACACGGTGCGCTCTGGGCCAGACCACCATCAGGCTCTCGCCGTTAAACGCTGCTGCGGGTGAACCGCTGGGCCAGACGTCGTCCACGGTATGCCTCAGACCGCCTGGTATTCCCATGGGCCAACCGGGATGGTTCAGCCATCGCGCAGCGTCAAGGCAATTAGCAATATGCCCGTCGGCCAGAAGATCATACCGCCGCGTCTGTCCTCCGTCTTTGGCCATGCGAATCAGCGCCTGTTTTTCCTCAGCGGCGCCATGTCGTGTAACCTTCATGCCGACAATCACGCCGTTTCCACCCCATCCCCACGGATCAGGATTCGGGCGGGCGCAATGGAAGATAAACCCTTTGTTCCATGCGGAAACGACAGTTTGCCCGCCGGGCGCTTCAGCCTCCCATGTCTGTGTGCGAGGTAAAACGGTTTTTCCCTGTGGATCCAGATAAACGGCATACACCGATTGCGCCACCACGTAGCCATGGCCAGTCCATGCCACTCCCAGTGGTCCGGCCATGGCCCAATCGATCTTTTCTTTGGAATCCCGCGTCATGATCTTCAAAGGCGGTTCGTCAAGACGCCGGTTATCCACAGCGCCAATCCTCGCTCCTAGAACTTCGAAATGGTCATCCCGGAACTCCTGCCACACCAGCATGAATGTATCGTGTCCATCGAAAGCCAATGCCGGGCGAATGCGAGGTGTTGGGCCTGCCATGGTCTCAACTTTCCCGGCTAAGTTCCCCTCAGCATCGAGTCGTCGTAGATTCAGCCGATACGAGTCGGCGCGCCCGCTCTCGACCGATCGGGATGTCCAGGCCACTAGAAACTGTCCGCTGCCGAAGACGACTGCGGGATGATCCTCTGTTCCCGCGGCTTTGGAGATGGATATTGGAGTCCGGTCCAGGCAACGTCCGGAGTCATCAATTCGCAATGCCAGTATACGGCTGTTTCCCTCATGCCCGCAGAACCCTTCCCGCCATACCAGCAGGTAGATACCGTTGCCATATGCCACGGCAGGATGCCGCTGTCCCAGGCCATCCGGGCAAGGCACGACATGCTCGGCGCCGATCGAAAGGCGTTCGGGGGCGGGGGGCGGTTTATTGGATTTCTGCCGATTCGAGCCAGGTACCGTTGCGCAGGATATGCACAACATGCCAATACTGACGATACCCATCACGCCTCTCATCGCCATCCATGATGTCGAGCTCATTTTGCGCCCTCCTCACGGACAACCAGTATCTGATTCTGCCGCGACTTGTAATTGATGAGATAGAGATTCCCTTGTGCATCCACGGCGGCGGGTAATCCGTCTATGAGCCGGGTTCGGCCCGGCACCCCGGCGTTTCGTGCAAAACCTGGCAGATTGGACCGGGCACGAAGAGTCGGGAAAAGGTTTCCGTGGGGTTCATCCCGAATTCCCATTGTTCGTACCTCCCATCCGTTACCGGACGGTCGGACAACACGGAACCACCGCTCGTCGTCCGAGTGTACGAAAAGCCAGTTTCGCGTGGAATCATAGACTAGAGTGGTCGGCCCTCCAATCGAATAAAATCTCGAATCTGATGCTGTGCCATCCCGCGGCCTGGTGCGCGGTTGACCGGGCTGCCGACCGGCAAACGTTGTAACAACACCGTTGATCAGGTCCACTTTGCGTACGGCTATGTTCATCTTGTCAGCCACATACAGGTTACCCCGGCCATCCAGCGCCAGTCCGCCACGCCTGCCATGGCCATGATAGAAAGATGCGGTTTTCAGCGGCCCGTTAACATACCCGCGCTTTCCCTCGTTGTTGAGCGTTGTGACCACTCCGTTTTCAAACTTTCGGATATAGTCGCCCGAAAAGAGATAGACCACGCCGTTTGTAGTTGCTGCAACGCTATCGAAAACCGGTTCGAACAGCACCTGATGGCCCGGACCATCGCGATGACCTTTCTTCCCTGGCACGCCCGCTACGGTCTTTGTGAACCATCGGCCATCGCGCCGGGCAAGCCGACGGAGCGTGAAATTGGCCGCATCCACCACGTAAAGAAGATCGTCATTAACTCGTGCAATGTCTATCGCATTGCCAAAGGCTGCCACCCCCGGCGGCCCGTCGAGACTGCCGGCTATCTTTGGCTGACCGGTCAGAATATCCACCTTGCCTGCTGCCGTCACGATGGCGACAAAAGTCTCAGAAGCTACGTAGGCATTACCCGTGCTATCAAACGTCAATCGTCCCCAGAGCGCAGTATGAGGCTTCCGTCCAGGAACAAACGTTCGCACATGGGGATTACCGCAAAATACATCCGCATGCCAGTTCTCTGCGTTTTCAATAAGGATTAACGGTGAGTTTGCAGGTTCGGTGGCCGCACCGTACAAGGCAAATCCCCACATTATTGATACAAGAACAGGTACGGAATTTACAAAGCGTGATAATGTCTTCATGTCATCATCACCTTATTCTAGCCTGATCTATGGATCAACCCATAAAATCGGAAAGAATTAAATTCCACGAATGAGCATGAATGGATACGAATGAATTTCGAGAAGAGAAATCGTCGATGCCGGGCATAGCCTGGCCATGCCGGCAATTTTCATTATGGCGCCACGACTTCAACAGAGTCGGCCGGGAATGGCCGACTTACTGGGGTAAGACGGCCATTCATGCCTGTCCTTTCATGCGTCAATAGCTATAAGTGCGAATTGCCGCGGAATGCTTGACATTCTTACCGTGTTTTGAAATCTTTTTTGCATGAAAAAATATATTTATGCGTCGCTGTCGGTTCTCTCCATGATTCAAGTTGGTTGTATATCCAGCAACACTGTAAAGTTTGATGCAAATGCGCTTTACCAAGGCTATGATGCGCGATACGTGCGCGTTTCAAAGCGTGGCGAAACACTTCAGCTTGATCCGCGACTTTTCCAGACAACCCTTGAAAAGAAAGGCTGGGTTCAGACTGATCCTATTGATCTTAACGCCACGGAAGGGCTTATTGCGTTGCCCGGAAAGACAACTGGTGTCGCCGCAAGAATGGATGTCCTGTCCCCTGATGGCGCTTCGATTGAAATGGCAGTCAGGGGAACTGAGGATGGAGTTTGCTCTACGAACTGGACCTCATGGCAGAATATCTCCGCAGTGGGGGAACCCTTTACTCCGCCGGGACGCTTTGTTCAATTCCGGGCCATTCTCACGGCTTCTTCGCCGGAGGCTCTCCCGGCGATTAGTTGTTTGACTTTGACACCCGAATTCCAAGCTGTGCCATCATGGGAAGGGAAGCTTACCGTTATCAAGGATGATGTTCAAAGGCCTGTTCTGTCCCCTATCGACTTTAAATATGGTCGTCCTGATCATCCCGATCTGGTCTGGTTCCGCAAGATTGCAGGCCTGGATGATATCGTGGCAGGCAAGAAGAGCGACTTTGAGAGACTTGTCGCGCTGAATAACTGGATCGGCGCATTGCCCTGGAAGCCCCACAGCCCACGCATTCGCGGAAAAGACGGCCACTACGAATGGGATATCCGTAAGGTTATTGAGGTCGGAGCTGACGGGAAATTAACTCTGCATGGACACTGTATGAGTTATTCCGAAGCCATGGTCGCCGCATGTGTAGCGATGGGTTATACCTCAGCCCGCCATTGCGCCGTGCTGGGATTCCGTGAAGCCACTCACGAAGTTGTTGAAGTATGGGTTCCTGATATGGGGAAATGGGTTTATCTTGATCCTACGATGACGCAATACTACTTTGACAAGGAAACCCGTCAGCCGCTGAATTTGCTAGGCATGCATGATATTGTTTCCGACAGTTTTGTGCCGGATAACAAAGACATGGTATGGTTCAGCGAACGCAAGAGTAAGGAAACACGTTCTATCGTCAGAAAGGTTGGAGGCAAAAAACCCATCGGCGCTTGCACTGGAGACTATCAATTCGGCAAAAACACTGGAGGTGATTACGATTGGGGGTTTTATCATGGCTATCTGGCCGCAGGGTTTGTGCAGATTACGCCGAGAAACGATTTTCAGGAACATCCCGAAAAAGTTCCCAAGACATTTTCTCACTATCCAGGGTATGCTGGTTATCCCAATTGGGTTGATTCTAAGACACCCCCAAGGAAAGGCGGTGAGAACTGGTTTACCCGTAAAAGAGATTTCTACTGGACTCTTGACCAAGCCACGTTAACGCTTTCCATGGGCGATGAACCAAATCTCAGTGTGATTTTAGGCAACACAATGCCGTTTTTCGCCATGTATGAAATAGCGCTAAAAACATCGAAAGACATGCAGACAAGAACCATTCCTCACGATGAACCCGGTAGAATTGTCTGGCGCCTGAATCCGGGCGTCAACGAGCTGCTCGTCACCCCTGTGGATGAGTTCGGGAAGCGGGGCATTTCGAGCACTGTGAGGCTGAAATACACTCCCTGAATTTGCAATGGTACCAGACCTAGACTATAGACTTTACCAGTCTTTCTATTTTGCCAGCTGCCTTGTTAAACCTTTTTAGCTCTTTCTTACTATTACTTAAGACCGCCTTAAAGCGCTGTCTGTGCTTCCCCACTGTTGTTTCGCTTTTATATCCTAACATGTGCGCAATCGCTCGCTGGGTCATGCCGCTATACCTGCAGCACAACTCAACCAACGCCGCCTTTGCTCTGCCCACACAATTACCATGTTCACGAAGATCCGATTCATCAACATGATAGATCGATGCCACCACACCTGAAATCAGCTTTGCATCTACTCCTGCGCGCTCCCAAGGTTCCAGCACATCGCCATACACTACTTTCTTTTTTATCTGACTATTAATATACTTTTCTGCCTGTTCTTTGAATTCATCATCGCCAACTGCATACCGACTAGCGCCAAGTGCATCCAGAAATGATTCGTCATCCATCGCCGCACACTGTTCTACGTAGCGTTGATATGCTGACATTTTCCCCGCAGCCGTCTTCCGGCCGGTAAGATCCAGCCAGCGATAGTCTATGATATCTTCTCTGTACGCTTTATTAACATATCCCCGGTAACTACTCCACCTGAAGTTATTCAAGCATTCTATCCTGGCTGTATTCGTTTTTGCGTGAAAAGCTTTGACCTTTACGGGATTTAAATGAATGTATCTGGTCAGGGCCTGGATATAATCATCCCCACTTATCAGCTTGGCTCCATAGCGCCCTTGAAGACAATGTCCCGGCCGAGAATGTTTGTATCTGTAATACATGCTGTATGATGTATTAAGCCGCTGCATGAACCGCTTAATATTGCCCAATGGTGTCTCAATAAATAGATGATAGTGATTCGGCATCATGCAATATGAATACAAAACCACCTCATCCTGCTCAAGACAATGCCCCAACTGCTCCTGAAATCTCAAGTAATCGTCATCAGAATGAAATATCCTCTGACGCCCATTCCCTCTGGATGTCACATGATACCTGGCTCCAGAATATACCACTCTCCATGGTCTCACCATAATGCCCAGAAAATATCCAACACTAACAAAAAGTCAAGTCAACAGTCGAGAGTCTAGGTCTGACCCGATGCTTGGGACCCGATGCTTGGATATGCAGGCTAACTACCGTTTGGGTTGCCTGAGGTTCTGTACGGGTTCTTTTTTCCGGTAGCCCACAACCCTGGGCGTGGCAATCTTATCCAGGGCGCCGGCAAACAGGTTCATAATGAGAATCGCGATTCCGATGCCGCCGGGCAGGTCCAGAATAATTCGCAGGGCGGCGGTCAGGACGCCAACCAGGAAAGCAAAAAGGATCTTGGCTTTTATTTTCATTGGCCCGGAACTGTAGTCGGTAACCATATATACAGCCGCGAAAATAAGAGCGCCGCTGAGCGCATGATAGGCGGTGAAGGTAAGGTTGAATCCGCTGTATGGAAAGATTATTGCCGCGACTCCCAGGATGGCGGCCAGGGGCACCCTGGGATCGACTGCTTTTCTGGATGCCAGGTAGGTAAAACCAAGTATGATGAAAAGCTTGGATGTTGTGCCTATTTCGCCTCCAATATAACCCCAGAAAAGGTGGTCAAGCGGCGGCAGCTCAGCCGATAGGGAGCGGGAAAAATGCCCGATGTATTCCAGCGGGGTTGCGGTGGATACCGCATCGGTACCGGGCATGACCCACCGTGTTATGCGCGGCTCGAAGAATATCTTGAGCATAACTCGTGCGCCCACGGCCGGGTTCAGAACGTTGTGGCCCAGTCCGCCGGAAAACTGCTTGATTACAATTATGGCAAATGCGTTGCCCAGTATTATTGTCCACAATGGCGCAGTTACGGGAAGTGAAAGGGCCACCAGCAGACCGGTTACTGCCGCACTGTAGTCGCTCACAGTTATTTTTCTGCCTGCAACTTTCTGGTATGCCGCCTCGAACAAGACCGAGCTGCCAATGCCTACTGCGCACATCACCAGCGCCCGGGTCCCGAACAGGCACACGGCTGCTGCGGCAGGAAACAGCAAGGCAACTATAACATCGCGCATTATACTGGCATCGGTTTTACTGCTGAGCAGATGGGGCGCCGGTTCAGTAGACAGATTCATGGTTATGCTTTGCCTTGTTTGTCTGATTGTTCTTTTTTAAGGCCGTCAATTCCTGATTTGATATCTTTCAGAAGCGGAATGCGCGAAGGGCAGATATAAGTGCAGCAGCCGCAGCGAATACAGGAGCCGGCCTTCAAAGCACTGCACAGGTCAAGGCGTCCTTTCCGATATGCGTTGCTGATCATGATGGGCTGGAGGTTGACCGGGCACACATCGATACATCTGCCGCAACGTATACAGGCCCGTTCTTGTGCCCTTGCTGCCGACTCCTCTCCAAGACATAGTATGGTGGTTGTATCCTTAACTGCCGGAATGTCAAGGTCAGTGAATGGTGTTCCCATCATTGCCCCGCCGTTTATTATCTTGCCGACTCCGGTCTTGAAACCTCCACAAAAATCGATCAAAGCGCCAATAGGTGTTCCTATTTTCGTTAAAATGTTCTGTGGATTGGCAATCGGCGCCCCAGTAACGGTAATGACCCGCTCGACTAATGGCTTTCCTTGAAAAACAGCGTCGTGAATTGCTTTGACTGTGCTTACGTTGGAGGTGAGTATGCCAAGTTCATTCGGAAACTTGCCAAAAGGAATTTCCAGGCCAAACACATTGCGTAGAAGCACTCCTTGATCTCCCTGCGGATAGAGCCCGGCCACTTTCTGCACATTTATATTTTGATATCCCGATTCACGGACCTTTTTTTCCAGAACAGCGATGGCGTCGGGTTTATCTTCCTCGACGGCAATGACGTTGTATTCGGTGTTGAAAACCCGCCGCATAAGTTCCACCGTGCGGAGTATCTCGTCGGCAAATTCCAGCATTACACGGTGGTCCGTTGTGGAGTAAGGTTCGCATTCGGCGCCGTTGATCAGCATATATCTGTGGCCGTCGATTGTGGCGAATTTGACATGCGTTGGAAAACCGGCGCCGCCCTTGCCGGTTATTCCGCTCTCCGCCAGTTTGTCAAGGAACTGATCAAGGGAGCTGTTTTCATCCAAAGGCCGCAGGCTCTCTTCTTCGTCAAGGCCATTGTTTTCGATAACGATTGAATGGGATGGCCCCCGGAAGCTCTCTCTTGTTTCTATGGCTTTGACCGAGCCGGAAACCGAACTGTGGATATTGGCTGATACATATCCCATAGCCCTGGCGATCAATGTCCCCTTCTTGACAAGATCGCCTTTTTTTACAAGGACGTTTGCGGGAGCTCCGGAGTGCATCATTACAGGGAAAATCAGCTCTTTCGGGTTCGGACCGTTGACTATTGCTTTGCCTCTGGTTCGCTGCTTGTGTCCCGAAACGGAAATCCCTTTTTGGGACCTGAGAAGGCTTTTCATGTGACTCCATTAATTAGTAAGGTTTATATAACGGTCGGGGCAGACCTAGACTATAGACTTTACCAGTCTTTCTATTTTGCCAGCTGCCTTGTTAAACCTTTTTAGCTCTTTCTTACTATTACTTAAGACCGCCTTAAAGCGCTGTCTGTGCTTCCCCACTGTTGTTTCGCTTTTATATCCTAACATGTGCGCAATCGCTCGCTGGGTCATGCCGCTATACCTGCAGCACAACTCAACCAACGCCGCCTTTGCTCTGCCCACACAATTACCATGTTCACGAAGATCCGATTCATCAACATGATAGATGGTAGTGCACCCCGTTTTTTGGACAGGTAGTTAAGCCATGATTTTGGCATACTGA
>CAYSRM010000019.1:0-25909 GCA_964433435.1 uncultured Victivallales bacterium | reverse complement strand
GAGTTGAA
This sequence comes from uncultured Victivallales bacterium, assembly GCA_964433435.1. GTDB lineage: Bacteria > Verrucomicrobiota > Kiritimatiellia > UBA8416 > CAYSRM01 > CAYSRM01. The sequence goes on along the minus strand of CAYSRM010000019.1, from coordinate 25,901 downwards.
AGGTCGATGGCAACCTCCACAGGCTGATAGAAAGCTCCTACCAGATTCTTGCCTTCCTCCAGGTTCAAACCCGTCTTCCCTCCCACCGAGCTGTCCAGCATGGCAAGAGTCGTAGTCGGAACCTGCACATAACGTATGCCCCGCAGATAAGTCGCGGCAACAAACCCGGCAAGATCACCTATAACCCCGCCACCGAGAGCAAAAATAAAAGAAGATCTGTCAAGTCCGGCTTCAATCGCTTTCGAATATAATGCCCCGGCACAGGACAGATTTTTAGACGCCTCGCCGGCGGGTACCGATTCCCTGCGCACACTGAAACCCAGCGCGCCAATTCGCCTTTCAAAAATCTCTCCGTAAATTGCATCCACATTGCTGTCAGAGATTATCAATGCGCGCAACCCGTTAACTTCAGCGCAACACTCAGCCCCGGGCGTCAGATCCGAGCCTATTCGAATATCGTAACTTCTGTCACCAAGGAGCACTTTCACCATGCTGCAATTCTCAGTCACCATGAATCCTCTCTCCTTTCGCAAGTCGCAAGCCCCGGGCAAACTCTGCCCCGGACATTTCCCTTTTTCCCGCAGGCTTAACCCTGAGCAGACATACCGAATCATCTCCCCCGGCAACAGCCCCCGTCTTTATAACCAGGACGTTTTTCCCCGCCTCCAATACCGTGCCGGCAGCCGCATCAGCCGAACCGGACTTCATCCCGGCAACCTCAAGAAGGACAACCCGGCGGCCTTTCACATTACAATACGCTCCAGGCCATGGCGTAAATGCCCGCACCCTGTTGTAAATGTCTTCCGCCTCCATATCCCATGATATCAAGCCGTCTTTCTTGCTCAAACGCGGCGCATAAGTGGCCAGGCTTTCATCCTGGGGTCTGCGCGGCGCAATACCGCTTGCGACATCCTTAACAGTCTGCTCCAGCAATTCAGATCCGGGAACCGCAAGTCTGTCCAGCAGCTCACCCGCAGTCTCACCGTTTCCGATTGCAACTTTCATCTGGTAAATTATGTCGCCGGCATCCATCCTCTCATCCATGTACATGGTGGTTAGCCCCGTCTCCCGGCGGCCGTCAAGCAGTGCATGCTGAATCGGCGCCGCGCCACGGTATTCCGGAAGCATAGAAGCATGAAGATTAAGGCAACCCGACAAAGGAATCTCCAACACAGTCCTTTTTAGAATCTGTCCGTACGCCACCACCACAATCAGATCAGGCGCAAGGCGCTCAAGCTCTCTAATACTGTCTCCAGAATTTATATTCTCCGGAGTCAGAACATAAAGCCCCAGATCCTCGGCAATAACCCTGACTGCACTGGGAGCGGGTCTAAGCTTCCTCCCTCTGGGCCTGTCAGGCTGAGTTACCACCCCGACTATATCCTCGTCCCGCAAAGCTCGCAGACTCTGACAGGAAAATCCGGCCGATCCCATGAAGACAACCCTCATGTATCTCACTCCCTGTTTAACGCACACAAAGTTACTTGTTTAATATAGTCTCCAGAATTCTGCCCGACTGCTCAACTATAGTATCATGCAGACTGAAACCACCCGAATCAATGGTTACAATACCTTCCATCCCCTCAACATCAAGCTCCCACATGGCCTCCGCCGGTCCAAAACGCTTCAGATAATGCACACCACGGACGTTAACGATCCGTTCGGCAAGCGCCGCGCCTGCACCCCCGACAACATGTACGTACACGCAGCCGTGCCGCCTGCATGCTTCCATGGTATCTTTGTACATCCCTCCCTTTCCAATAATAACACGCACACCATGTCTTCGAATAATTTCAGCCATAAAAGGCTCCTGACGCGAAGAAGTGGTCGGACCAGCCGCTCGAATTACCCACCTGCCGGAACGAAGAACGGCAACCGGTCCGCAATGATAAATCGCTCCATCAGTCATATCCACCGGCGATTTCTCCACTCTGGCCAACTCCTCATGAACACGGTCGCGACCGGTAACAATCATACCCGATAAGCTGATGCGGTCCGACATATTTAAAGACCTCACAACATCTTCATCAAACGGATATCTAAGATTCTTCATCTCCATCCCCCTCTTCTCAGGCCTTCCCGCTTACCCCCCCTGCGCCTCAGACTAAAAAAACCACCTGTCTACGCCGCCCTCGGCTCCCAGCCTTACACCCCGTCTGCGCAACGCCCAGCACATGTACGAAACGGACACAAAAAAACTCGCAGGCAACCGGCCCAAAGAACCGATCTTGACATCAAGCACCGTGGTCTTCCCACCAAGCCCCATTGGACCAATTTGCAACTCGTTCGCACTATTCAAACACTCTTCCTCAAGTTCAGAAAGCGACTTGGTCCGGGATCGATGCCCGATCCTTCTTAGAAATTGCTCTTTGGAACAGGCATAGCCCGCAGAACGATCCCCGCCAATACATACCCCGACCGTTCCCGGCGAACAACCCCTGCCCTGAGTCTGCCAGACTGCATCAAGAATACACTTTCTGACACCTTCAAGGTTCCGCCCGGCCCCCAGCCTGGAATCAGGCAGACAATACTGCCTGCCCACATTTTCACTACCGCCGCCCTTAAGAAGTAAACGCGCTTCAACTGTCTTTCTGGCTCCCTGGCAGACTTCCACATGCGGCACACCGTTTGCTATGTTCGTGCTATACAAGTCGCCAGTAATTGAATCAACTGTGTTTTCCCTTAAGTAGCCATAACGAGTTGCACGGGATACAGCAGAACGTACCGACGACACAAGCATATTGGAATCAAAGCCAACAGGAACGCTGAAATAAAATATAACAGTTCCCGTATCCTGACAAATCGGCCTGTTCTTCTCCCTGGCTACCCGGGCATCCTCAAGTATGGTCGACAATGCCCAGTAGGCCATGCTGCCTTTGCTTTCCATTGCAAGCGCGGCCCGCAACGCTGCTTCTACATCCCGGGGCAAATCCGTAGACGTGCGCCGAATTAACTCAAGCAGGTTCTTTTCAAATCTCTTTTTACTCATGGCGCCCTACCTCCAACATGAATGACCCCTTCCCACACAGGCGATCCCTGTCTCGCCCCTTTCCCCTGACTCACATCTACCCAACGTGAATTACTTCTGAATACTCACGCCGCACAACGAACCGCCTCCGCCCTCTCACGAAGCCTGACCAAAAGCTCATCGGCAACCGCCAGCCCCCCGAAACCTTTTCCAAGCTTTATCCCCGGATTCGCATCCCCATGGAAATCCGAACCGCCGGTCCTCACAAGGTTATAGCGTTCAGCAAGCTTCTCACACTTTTTTACATAATCCGGACTGTGCTCAGAATAATATACCTCTATTCCTTGTAGTCCGATTTTTACCAGACTTCCAACGTATTCATCAAGTTCATGATCGGAAAGATCAAGAGTAAACGGATGTGCCAGAACAGCCACACCCCCCGCCCCGGCAATAACGTCCAGACTCTCCTCGGGGCTGAGCCGGAACCTGTCCACATACGCAGCTTTTCCCCTGGCAAGGTATTTGTCGAAAGCCTCTTTCTTCGATCCGACAAAACCGCGATCAACCATCGCCTGTGAAAAATGCGGCCGGCCAATCACATCCTCGCCGGCATGTGCCCTGACTTCCTCCCAGGCCAGATCAATTCCAAGTTCATTCAGCCTCTTCAGAATCTTCTCATTCCTTATCTCACGACCACCTCTTATCTCTTTCAAAACTGACTGCAAGCGCTCGTTCTCCGTGTCTATGTAGTATCCGAGCATATGCAGGGTGCCCTTTGAAACCTCCGCGCTGATCTCAACCCCGGGAACACCTTCCACATCGCTGCCTCGACAAGCCTTACGGAAAATAGACAACCCGTCAGTGCAATCGTGATCAGTTAAAGCTATCGCAGTCAAACCAACCTCTTTCGCAAGCTGAGCCAGCTCTACAGGCGTCAGACTGCCGTCTGAATATGTGGAATGCGTGTGCAAATCAATCATTCACCCATCCTCCCCTTTACTCGTCTCTCTTCATTATATCCTTACCCAAAGGCTCTCCGCCGCCCCATACGACATCTGTTGCTCACATCCCCGGCCGGTACGTTACACAGCTTCCGCTTTTCTCCCATACACTCACCTGCGCCAGCAAACACTTTTCCGTGTCGATCCTCGAAACCAGCTCCTCGTAAATCCTTGCGGCCACATTCTCACAGGTCGGATTCAATCCGCCCATAAACTCATTTTCATTCAAGTCTGTATGATCAAGCCGCCCGGTAACCGCCTCAAGTTCGGACCGGAAAACGCCGAAATCTCCCACCATCCCTGCTTCGTTAAGCTCCTCGCTTCGTACAACTATCTCTACGTTCCAGTTGTGCCCATGCACCAAAGCACACTTTCCCTCATACCTTGCAAGATGATGCGCGGCAGAAAAACTTGAACCGACGCTTAATTCATAAATTCCCATTTCTCTCTCCATCCAACCCAAATCCCACACTCTAACCCTCTGCCTAATGAACGTCTCGAGCACGCCAGCGCCTCGGGACAAATGACGCGAGCAAAGCGAGCAAATGACCCGCCACAAGCTTCGCAAGCAGGCGGACAGGCCAATGCCACCCCCCTTTTATCCCTCAGTCCTGTAACTCCCCGCTACATCCAATTCCTTAACAGACTCAAAATAACCTGCAATAGCTTTATCATATTCCGCGGTATGAGCGAATGCTTTCCTTGCCAGCCTGAACCTTGTACCCAGGCAAAGCTTCCCATAGTTGTCAGACAATTCCTGTACTATCCCGGCGTAATCCCCCGGATCCGTTACAGAAGCAACCCGAAGAAAATTCTTGGCCGCCGCGCGCACCATACACGGGCCGCCTATGTCAATATTAGTTCTTGCCATCTCAGGGGTCACGTTGGATGCCCCCACTGTCTCCTTGAACGGATAGAGATTCGCTGCAACCATGTCAATAGAAACACCGCCAACCCTGGAAAGATCTTTGGCATGCGCCTCATTATATGTTTCGCTTAACAAGCCGAGATAAATCTTAAAATCAAGAGTTTTAACAAGTCCGCCCTGCATCTCCGGCTGCCCCGTGTATTCAGAAACCGAAACAAGATTTCTATCTCTCTGATCAGGCGTAAGCGAGGCTTCAATAACCCGGTATGTGCCTCCTGTGGAATAAATCACCACGTCCGGATTAATATCTATCAGGGCGCTCACAAGCTCCTCCACCCCCGTCTTGTCAGAACAACTTACAAGAACATGCTCCACCTTAACTTCATCGTCAATCCGCTCTACAATATTTAATGCCATCTGCCTGCCTCCTCCTCTATCTTCTCAGAATAAGCCAGATTCTACCGCCCCTCTCCAATAAAAACAAGCCACCTCCCCCCATCCCCCTCCCCTTTTCGCGCCCTTTCTTTAGCCCGCATATCTCACAGGATTTCGTAGTGAGAGCGTGGAAAGTGCTGCTGCGGGGGTGCGAATTGGTGAAACGCCGGAGCAGCCGTATAGACATACTGCAATCTGGTGTTTTGCCAATTCGTGCCCTCATAGTGGCGCTATCCGCGCTCGTAGCAGGAATTCTGTGAGATATGCGGGTCAGTCACGCCGCAGGCAGGGCGAAGGCGGAAGCGCTGCTCCCGCCGAAGCGCCTGGGCGTAGGCGGGCCTTTCGTAGTTAAACTCTTCCACGTCGCCGCCCTGCGGCAAGTGGCCACTTAGCGATATCATCGCTGACGTGGCTCTCCCTTCATCATTGAACATTCCGTGTTCATCATTGGATATTCCCTCCCCCTTTCCGCTTGCCACCGGCTTTAGTCAACCTTACCATGCCACCACGATGCTCATACTCGCAATAGAATACTCTACGTCACAAGGCAGTGTGGCAATATCCAGAAATCAACAAGTTATTGCCTGTGAAACCTGGCAGGATACCGGTATACGCAACAACAACCTTTATAAGGCTTTCCCTGCAATCCTCAACGAAACATCACTAAGTCTCAATGACATCCAGACCATCGCCATCGGACTGGGACCCGGGAGATTTTCCAATCTGCGGATAGCTTTATCAACAGCCCGGGGAATTGCTGCGCCCGACGATAAACCAATATTCGGAATCACAAGTGTAGACGCTCTGGCATTGCAATACAGCATCAATGGCCCGGATAAAACAGTAACAGTTATCGGGGACGCTCGGCGCAATACCCTCTGGCACACGGATTTCAGATATAACTCAAAGCAATGCCGCCTCTCCCAAACCAGGCCTCTCTCACTGGTAGCCCAAGATAACGCGAAAACAGCACTCAAAGATTCGTCCCTCGTGCTTACATCCGATTGGGACAGACTTGCAGACCTGCTCCAGAAACAGGCCCCCCCCCATTCCATCATTGAGAAAAATGTTTATCCGGAAGCGGGCAATCTCGCAAAACTGACAGAAGCAAGACTGAATTCCGGTATCAAATCTATGCCCCTATCCCCCGTCTATATGCATCCGCCAGTCAGGAACCCCGCGGAATAGAGGCGGAGAACATAAAGCTGATTTGTGAAAATTGAAAAGGTCCTTCCGCGTTTCTTTACCGTTGATCTTCCTCCGCCATTCCTGCGGAAATAACAGCAAGCTTTTGTTTGAAAAGATCCCATTCAGTAGAGAAACGATTCTGCAGCTTTTGCCAGATCTGGGTTTCTTCACCCTGCGGCACCCGGACATGTTGTTTAATCAATTCCCGGTAGCAGTCACTCAGCTTTCCGCCACAGCACTTATGATCGAATTCCCCGGCGCGTTCCTTTGCGGAGTCCCTCCATCCATCCAACCGGTCATGCTTTTCCGATGCAATATGGATCTGGCGCGCGAATTCATCTGGCGGTGTTTTCCCGGGTAGCAATCTCCCGTTCCTGCCATCCTGCACTATATCCCGGGATCCAGGCGCATCCAATGCCATTACCGGCACTCCGGCTGAAAAGGCTTCGATCAGAACTATCCCCTGAGTTTCTGTTTTTGATGCGAAAGGGAAAATATCCATTGCCGCATATGCATCGGCAACGTCGGAGCCGGTCAGGCTCCCGGTCATGACCAGACGGTCGCGAACACCGGCACCCTGGAACTTTTTCTCAAGCGGCGCAGCAGACTCACCGTCACCAACAACCAGATACCAGGCTTCGGGATCGGACGAAAGGAATTTGGCAACGGCTTCGGCCAGAAAATCCATATTCTTTGCCTCGACAACCCGGCCCAGGTAGCCTGCAAGGAATGCATCCCGGGGAATGCCATAACGTTCTCTGAATCCTTTTCCGTCTCCGCTGCTGTATCTATCCACATCTATGCCGGTGGGTATGACCGTTATGGGCGCGGTAACCCCTCTTTGGCGTATCATTTGTTTGATGCTGCCGGTGGGCGCAATGACTGTATCGCACAGGTTTGCGTATTCAGTTGCTATGGCCCTGGCAATGCGGGAGAGCACCTCGGAATCGCGCGCAAACAGGTAAGTGTATCTTTCATAAAGAGTATGATGGGTGAACACGATAGGCAGACCTCGGCGCCTGGCGACCCGCAAGGCGGTGTCGCCCAGCATGAAGGGGTGATGGCTATGCACAATTTCAGGCCCGAAGGAGTCCAGCCGGTCCTTGAGTCTGGACGGTATGGGCAGCTTTGCGGAAAATTCCGTGCCGTTTACTTCCTTGATCGCGGGGAGGCGGTAAACCGAGTCTTCGGATTCCTCTGCGCCAGGAACAGAGAGGGTGACAATGTACGTGTGGTGGCCGAGTTCCCAAAGGTCCCTGGTAAAAGTCTCAATAGATCTTTCCACTCCACCGATAATGGGCTTGTAGGCATTTGTAAACATCGCAATATTCATTGTCTGTTTCCTGCCATATCTATCCGGAATGTATGGTTCCGGGAATATCCTGCACCTGAATCCGCCAGTTTTTCCGGGCCGGCATGTTGATTTCAATCTCAGGTCTTTGGTCTCGCCACCTGCCCTGTACCATAACTTTCGGTTTACGCGGAGCGGGGTCTATGCTTACAGTAACATCGCCGAAACTGCTGGCTGTGGGGCCATAACGCAGAGGCGCGTTAGACTCCAGCCAGTGCGGTAAAATGCCCGAACCTATTATAAGCTTATCCGCTTCTTCCCTCACAAACAACGCTCTTATCATCAGGACCCATTCAGCAGCTGCCCAGCCATGCTGGCCATCACCCATGCATCCTCCGCCGGTTGCCGGATGGATGGCTTCGGGCCATTGTCCCGTCGGCGTGGCAAGTTGCGATATGCGCATGAGCAGAGGTTCGTATCTCTGATCCCCGGCTCTCAGTAAAACCTGTGCCAGGTGCAAAGTCAGGTATGGATTTATGCCGGAATGAGTCATGTCGTGAAAGAATCCGTCTTTCAGCATCGAACGGTTCATCAGAAAATCGACTGTACGCATAATACGATCATCACCAGGTTTAAAAAGCTGAAGAGGGTAGTCCGCCACTAGTGACCCGATTGCTCCCGTGTCCATTCTGCGATTCGGAGCCGCAGGAATTGCTCCGTGAGAACGGCCTTCCGGAATAGATGAAATGCTCTGCATAACATCCTGATAGTAGTTTTCTGCTTCCGCACAGAGATCGTGAGAATAGCCTTCTTCTCCTGCACTCTTGAATATCTGTGCGGCTGCACGCAGACCTGCAATTCCCCAGAAATTGTCCCAATAATAGAAGTTATTCGGCCCGAGATGTTCCGCGCTGAATCCTGCAGGCAGAAGTCCTTCAGGCTTACCACTCGCCCGGATTCTGCGCTTTCGCTTGATCCATTCTGCTCCTTTGCGCAGCATGGTCAGATCTTCGCATGTCAGTTTCTGACCGCTAAGAGATTCATACCTTCCGGCGACCCATAATACCTGGCCGTTGGAGTCCCATTCCCCCTGTTGCGATTCAAAGAATCCTCTGGAAGTCTGCCCTCGGGCAAACGACCCGGCAAAGGCCCGCCTGGCAGCTTCGTGGTGATTAACAGCCAGCAGCGCATTGAGCATAAGACAGGCATCACGAAACCAGAACCTGCGATAGGTATAGGATCCGGGACAAATTTCGCCTGATGAAAGTGACTGAAGCGTTCTGACGGCACAAAGATAGTTATGCTTGATCCCGGCATCTGGAATATCAATTTCAGGCGATATGTCATCAAGTTTTTTCCATGTCGTCTTCGCTCGTAGAATGCGCGCTTTTCTCTTTGATTTACTCTGGGACCATTCGAGCGGGATTCGCGCCTCAACACTGCTGGCGCCCTTGGAATCGAAGGGAAACAGCGCCGCGGCAGTAGCCATGCCCACAGGACAAGTCTGCCGGGGTTTGTGAGCCGGATTATGTAGCTGATTGAATACATCCCCGCCGGAGTAATCACTACTGCAATATCCTGCAGGGCTCCTGTCGAAGAGAATCTCTGACTTCCCGTTAACTTTCCATCCGGACGGGTTAGCAAGGGTCTTTATAGTATCTATAAACTGAATACCCTCGGTATTGTAAGGCCGCAACGCGACACAAATATAAGCGTCCGGTGCGGCTTCCCCTTTCCAGTTCAGAAGAAGCTCGGGTTTGTCATCTTCGTTGCGAACCATCCGGGCGGAAGCCTCAAGAATCAGTCCCTGCTCGGCCGTGCGGGTATTCAATATGAGGTTTCCGTCATTAACTATTTTCTGGAAAGAATTGCAACAGCGGCTTGGGACCAGGTTTTTTTCTCCCTGTAGAATCCATGCTTCAATAGACCAGCCGTCATAAAGAGGCGTAACCATTCCGCACGGATCGACCAGACTGTACAAATCGGTGTCAGGCAGACAAACTGCTGTCCAATTCCTGTGTGTCAGGTTTATATGCGACATGGAGAAAGATCTGGGGATAAAGGATGGATCCCGGGGATCGAATTGCCTTTCTACCCAGTACGGCCAGACCCAGTCGAGGTTGTGCTGGATTGCGCGGGTATTGACGATTCCCCGGGCCTGAAAAACAGTCCATGCGCGTATTAGTTCCAGAGGAGCGTCAACTTCGGAAGGCTCTGCAAATTTCCTGAGCCGCGCCAGAAGCATAAAAGGATCCAGAATCCCATAACTCCTGGCGGCTCTTTTTATGATCAATTTCCATGGGAACCATTTTAAAATCATGCTACAAATCAGTATTCACCGCACAGAATCTTTTTTACTATTCATTAATCCCGGCGCTTAATCTCTACTTGAACCTTTCTCTGCATTTAATTTTTCCACATAAGGCACCGCCGAAATATGATACACACACATTTCAGTGCACATTATTCCGCGTGTTTCTAAATCCCTGCTCTCGCCAAGACTCGCATTTAGATCAACCAAGTTTCATACAGTCGGTAAAGAAACTGCAATCAACTTGCGCGCAAGTTCCTCCGGAAAGACCGAAACAGGGCTCATAACCTTCTGCCTTCTGTATCTTGTGGATCAGATCGGTTTTCTTCGTCTTCCCGGGTTTGATGCCCAAGCCTTTGGCTTTGGTCCTTACTTCTTCCATTTTCATCGCTGCACTCCTGTTATATCAGACCAAGTTGTGTCAAAACTGACAGCACGTTTTCTTGTCCAACCTATTGCACCTTTAAAAGACCTAGCATTCCAACAGGTCAAAGTTTTCGTGATTTCTTCTGAAAATTTCGGGCCTCCTTGTGATGCTCCATATTAACAATTTCCAGAGTTTTTCTGCTGTTAAGTTACATTTTTACAATTCCCACAGCTATAGGCGTTTCCCTGATCTCGCTCTTCGATTGGCCTTAGCCCGCATATCTCACAGGATTTCGTAACGAGAGCGTGGAAAGTGCTGCTGCGGGGGGCGCGAATTGGTGAAACGCCGGAGCAGCCGTATAGACATACTGCAATCTGGCGTTTTTTCAATTCGTGCCGTCACAGTGGCGCTATCCGCGCTCGCAGCAGGAATTCTGTGAGATATGCGGGGTTAGCCCGCATATCTCACAGGATTTCGTAACGAGAGCGTGGAAAGTGCTGCTGCGGGGGCGCAAATTGGTGAACCGCGCTGTGGATCTCAAGGTCTTGCTCTTGTTGGGAGCATTTTATTTCCCGATCCAGGAAATTACTTCTACCTGTGAGTATGCGTTTGAAAGTCTTTCACAATAGCTGTTATGAGTTTTATCAGGTTCTTCAAATCATCGATGTGAATACATTCTGTCGGACTGTGAGAGTACCGCATCGGAATGCCTATCGGGAGCGTGGCCGCGCCGGATTCCTGCAGGGCCATTCCGTCCGTGGTACCCCCGGTCACACCCAATTGATAAGAAATTTCGGCCTTCCTGGCTATCTTTTCGACCATGTCGCGGAACTTCGGGGTGGATATAACACGCGCATCCACCATTCTCAAGATCGGACCATCGCCAAGTTTCTTCGGCTCAAAACAATTGCCCACACCGGAACAGTCGCTACTGGAGTATGTGTCAAGCGCGATTACATAATCAAGATCCATGGTGTTGGCTATGACTCTGGCCCCGCGCAAACCGATTTCCTCCTGCACACTCCAAACAAGGCAAACCTCGCTATCAAATCTCATTGACTTGATATTTTCATATACTTCGAGCAGGGCGGTAACGCCAACCCTGTTATCAAGGCCCTTGGAACAGATAATTTGCTTGTTAAGCATGAAAAAATCCCTCTTAAAGGTAACCTGGTCCAGCAATTTGATTCCAAGCTTTTCCGACTCTTTTCGAGCCCTCGTTCCCACGTCTATAAACATCTTGTCCCATGTAAGCTTTGTCTTGTCGCCACCGTCAATCTTAAGATGCGGAGCATTGAACCCTATCACGCCATTGACTACGCCTTTGCTGGTGTGTATTTCCACTCCACGGGCCGGTAATATTTCATCATTTATACTGCCCATTTTCGTGAACTTCAGAGTGCCGTCCTCCAGGATGTTGGAAACTATGAGGCCTACTTCATCCATGTGGGCAACTATGGCCAATGAGGGCTCCTTTGATTTCTTTCCAAGTTTGAGGATGAGATTGCCCATGTTATCCTCTTGAATTTGCTTCGCCCCGGTTTTTCTTCTTATCAATTGCCTGACACTTTCCTCATATCCGGATACACCCGGTTCCATTATCGCGTCCTTCAGTTCGGCTGTTATCTTTTTTGCCATCTTATCACCTTCTTATCTTATGATCCTGTTCGAACAAAACTTTGCCCACAAACCCCCGACTCAGTCACCCCAGAACAACACAACTTTACCGCATTCACCGCGATTCATAACATCAATACCCTTTTCGAACTCGTCGTACCGGTATCGATGCGTAATAACGGAAGAAATATCCAGCCCACCCTGACCTGCGTTATTAAGCAAACATTGCGTCCTTGAAAACTGTCACTGAATGATAACAAAGCCGCCCGGCAGCTACAAAAAGAGTCAAGCTATCGTTGCCAGGCACGAAAGTCTCATCACATCTTTGAAAACGCTCCCAATACCTTCTCAAGGTGTGCATCTTCCAGACCGGCAGAAACCTGTAGACGAAGCCGCGCCTTTCCCTTGGGAACAACGGGCTAACCAAAGGCGACCAGCCATACACCAAGTTCAAGCAAACACTCGCTCTGTCGTATCTTCTGCGCCTCGTCGCCGATCGTAATTGGAATGATCGCCGTTGGCGATTGCTCACAGTCATAGCCCAGCCCAGACAACCCTTCTCGCAACCTGTTAATATTGGAACGCAACAGGTCTGAAAAAGCGGTCTATTCAAGAAACATTAACTGAGACAGAGTAAAGATGTCAATATTAACGCAGGCAGTTACAACAATTCGCATAATGGTTACCAATAATTGCCGGAGGTCATGATTTTCGCATTCCGAGACTGCATGCTGGTCTCTGGATGCTAGATGCTGGGGGCTAGAGCCCGCATATCTCACAGAATTTCGTAACGAGAGCGTGGAGAGCGCTGCTGCGGGGGTGCAAATTGGTGAAACGCCGGAGCAGCCGTATAGACATACTGCAATCTGGCGTTTTGCCAGTTCGTGCCGTCGCAGTGGCGCTATCCACGTTCGCAGCAGGAATTCTGTGAGATATGCGGGCTAAAAGATTTGAGCATCCAGCATCCAGCATCCAGCATCCAGCATCCAGTACCCTTGCGGTCACGCTCTCTGCGGTTGCCTGTAAACGGTCCGGTTCCGGTTCAATAGCGGCAGATCGCCTGCACCGCCTCAGCATAATGATAGAGGTTCTCCCTGGGCGCATGAAAGAAATGATCGCTGGGCATCATGATATAGCCACCGCCCATGCCGTAGCCCGTGAAACAGCGCTCCACTTCGGCAAAGATGGCGTCGCGGTCGCCGTGCTCGAGAATTTCAGATTGGTTGAGGCCGCCCATGAGCAGCACGCGGGAGCCCAGCAAGGTCTTGACCTTGGCTTCGTCCCGGTTATCCCGGATGTCGCCGCCGCACCCGGGGGGAGAAAGGGTTTCGCTGATGTCGCAGCCGTTCCGCGGAATGAGATCAAGCAAGTGCATCATGCCGCCGCAGGTATGGTACGAAATGGCAATGTCCGGATCGATGGCATGGATCGCTTCGTGCTGCCGATGGTCATAGGGCAGGCAGAACTCCTCGAACATGGCCGGGGAGATGACGTTGTTCGAAGCCGCCCCGCCGCCCGTTTCGAGCATGGCGAACACACCCTTGAGCGGCGTCAGGTTCTTTTCGTAAAAGGCCAACTTCTTCTTCAGCAGGATTTCCAGGAACCGGTGTGTCCAATCCGGGTCGTCAAAGGCGCGGTAGATCATAGACTCCGTGCCGTAGTAACAGCAGGCGTCCTGCCAGGGCGACCCTTGCGGGCCATTGGTGAAGGCGCGCAGAACCCCGTCCTGCCCCACCTGGGCATGCAAAGCGCGCACCGCCCGGGGGTCGAGTTCGGCCACAGGTTGAAACCGGTCAATCAACTCCATGTGTTCCGGTTCGGTGAACAGATACTCCACCATGGAGGTGGTGTACGGACTTGAGACCGCCCGCCCCGTCAAGGTGCCGCCGGGCGTGGTCAAGGCGATACGCCTTTCGGTCATGTCTCCGTTCGTACTCACTTCTTCGTGACTCATAACCCAATCCGGCGTCGGATTGGGTTTGACGCAGTCCCAGGGATAGACGACTGCATCCAGACCGGTGGCCCGAAAGGCGGCCAAGGCGCTGTCCACCTCCATCAGGTTGCGGAAATGAAAGGCTTGCCACTGATGCACCGTGGCAGGCGCGCGATCGGGAATGCCCCCGGCAAGGACTGTTTCAATGCGTTCGCGTGGAGTCATGGTCGTGGTCATAGAGCTTTCCTTTCTCTCGGCTTTATGGTTCAGGTGCCCGCGGTATGTCCTGCAGGTATACGCCATCTCGGCGCAGGGCGGCCTGCAGCGTGGGCATATCGATCCTGGCGAACGGGCGGTTTTCATCCAGCGCCTGCGCCGCGGCTGTGCCCACGCCCTGGCCCATGACCATGCAGTGGGTCTGGACACGCACCGATGCCTGTCCCTTGTGGGTGGCGCTGGCACAGCGGCCGGCGACGGCCAGGTTTTCAATCTTGTCGTTCAGGCACATACCCAGAGGGATGTGGTAACTCTCACCTGCGGGTGGCATGGCGTCTTCCCGCTGCTCACTCCAGGTGGTGTAGCCTGTTCCCCGAGGGTCGTGGATGTCGATAAGCCAGAATCCGTGGCCAATGGCATCCGGTTGTTTGCGCGCCCCGCTGACCATGGCGGCGTCCAGGGTCTTACGCCCCCGGATGCGACGCGACTCGCGGATGCCAAGCCAGAAGCCGGTCTGCTCCACTTCCGCCGCTTCGAAACCGGGCATTTCAGCGCGCCAGAAATCGACATACCGTTTCACCTGCCGGCGTGCAAGGGCGGACAGGCGGGTGAGTTCCATTTCGTCCAGCGGGTCCCCCGCCACCGGGCACATGTTGTACGATACGGTGTGCGGCCGGGGATGATGGAGGTAGGAGTTGGCCGCCAGGTCCATGAAGGGCGGGAATCCCCCCGCAGCCCGCAATTCCTGCATCCGGGCAAAGACCCGGTCTGCTTCTTCGGGATGGGCACGCACGCGCTCCGGATCCAGACCGCAGACACGGAACATCATGGTCATGCCCTGGACGCGGCCGTCTTCATCCCGGCCAAAGTCGAAGGGCACACCCGCGTTGGCAGCGAGGTCACCATCGCCTGTGGCGTCGATGAACAGGCTTCCCGTCGCCGCCCGGCGCCCCCGTTTGGCATCGACCAGCACCGCCTTCATGCGCCCGTCCTCCACAACCGATTCCACGCCCGCCAGGTGGCAGTAGACCCGCACCCCCGCCTCTTCCAGCATCTGGTGTAGCACAATTCGCATGGCTCCGGGTTCGAACTCGTGGGTTTCGGGATGCTTGGGGTAGTGATCGTAGCGCAGGATGTCCCGGCCACAGCGCTCGATGGTTTCCTCCACCAGGCCAAGCGTGACCGGGCGCACCCGGTCGCTGGTGTGCCAGATGTTGACAAGGGCATTGGTGGCCTGGCCGCCGACGCTGGGCCAGCGCTCCAGCAGAATCACCTCCGCACCATGGCGGGCAGCGCTCACAGCCGCCGCAACGCCAGCCGGTCCGCCTCCGCAGATCACCACATCCGCACTATCAAGAACAGGCACATGTCGTGCCGGAATGGCAATGTCCATGCGGGTCTCCTTTGGGCTCAATGTCAAATTCACAAGAAATCGTTTGTCAAGCGGCGTGAGGACCCAACAGGACCACTGGCAGTCATTGCGTCGACTGGGTCCACCAAATCGCCCTATTCCGCCGGCTTCAACGCTCGCAGTCCTGCCGTCTCGCGTTCAAAACGCATCGCATAGACAGACCCGTCACTTTGCACAAGCCATAAAAGCTTGCGTTTCGGATCCCATTCCACTCCCGTGCTAACCCCATAGCCAGGATATTTCTGTCCTTTTTTGTTTTGGGAGCGTGCAGAACCCATTTCAAGCCATTCATTGGTCGCGCAATCATAAATCAATGTGGAATTGTGACCAGAGGTCGGCGCCAGGACCAGATCGTATTCAGGCACATACGTGCACTCCCGGGCAAAGTTCACATTGTTCGGAAAGTGTTTGGAACCCTTCGGATTCAGCACCGTCACGTCTTTGCTTTGCAAATCCACAGCCCATATACGGGATTTCTTCTGATTCTGCTTGCCGAAATGCATGATCAGGGCACGGTTTCTTTTGGAGTCATAGGTGATGCCATGTTTGTCGCCGTACGCCGCATGCGGGAATGTTGTCGTGTCTTTATAATCTGTGCCCGCTACCGGTTCCAAAACACGTTCCTCGGCTCTCGTTATCCATAACCCCGTCGGGCCGCTGGTGTTCCAGCCGCCTCGCTTGGACGCCCAGACAACAACTCCGTGCGGCGTGGAAGTCATGCAGGTCTTATGGCGTTCAACATGAAAAGTTCCGCCCTTGATGATCCATTGCGGAACAGACCACAGGTAGTTTTCCGGATCGTACGTCCACACGCCATGCGGGTTGGTGCGCTTATATCTCGCAAACCTGTCGTATGCGCAAGTCCATATCATTTTCCCGGATACATGATCATACGCGTAGGAGAGATACGTGTGCGTGCCCCAGGGCCGTCCGCTCATTGCGGGAACAGAAGAACCTGCATTAGCATAGCAGTCTTCGAATGGCAACTCCGGCGTGTAGAGAATATGCCAGCGGCCGGTAGCCAACGAGAAATGCGCCACATCCGTCCCGCAGTGCGAGCTGTGTCCTCCTGCCCAATGCAGCAGTTGGTCCCTATCAACATCCAACACCGTGGTTCCCCAGTCACGCTTGACATGGCGCCGCAGCGGCTTGACATTGGTCCACCGGTTGGCTGGAATGGTCTTCAGAAAATCCTGAAAGCTTTTTTCGTCAGCTGGAGGCGCCTTTTCATACCAAGCCGGATCGAAACCCTTCCCGCGAACCAGAATGGAACCGGGAACTACTCCAGCCTTCGCGGTCCCTGCATCCGAGCCGGGAATCGAACAGGAGCCGGTGACCTCTCCAACCTTCTTGCCCCATTTGATGATTCTACCCGTCCAGGACACGGATGTTCCGTCATCGGATTTCTTCAGATTTATGGCCGGCTGCATCCATGTGCTCTTAGCCTTCCCTTCGCTGGCTTGGACCAAAGTCCACTTGCCTGCATCAATATCCAGCTCCCATACGTCCACCGGCAGCCGCGTCCACAGACCCGCTATGTATGCCATGGAGCCACGAGGCTCAAATCCGCCGGCCAGATAAATCCTGCCGCCGGTAGCCGTCATGCCCGCTGCGCATCTAGGCGATGGCGCCAATGGCGGAACTATCTCCGTCCACTTGCGCGTAGCGCAATCGTACACCCATGTGTCGTTGTAAGCGCCGTGTACACCTTCACCGCCAAAGAGAACAATCTTCTTTGAGTTCGGCTCATAGGCCATTGCAGGATAGGCGCGGGCCGGTGGTTCGGGGGAGAGCGTCCATGCGGCTCGAACCAGAAGCTTCCATGCTTCGCGAGCCCTGGCAACTTCTGTTACTGTGGGCCGGTTCTTCAGATTACCGGCCACGGCGGCAAATGCCTTGATAACTTCAACCTGCAGCTTCTTTGTCCTTGAGTTCTCAAGTTTGAGTTTCGACAGAGTGCCGGCCAGCTCGCGGTACTCCGCATAAAGATCTACTTTGGCAGCCTTCTCAGTCTCAGAGACGTAATATCGATTGGCAACTGCGGCATACAGGCCGCGCGCCCGGTCCCGTATTGTTTCCAGCTCAGCGTGTTCTGCAGGCGCATCAAACTGCGCGCGTTTCCATGCGCCGTCCTTGAATCTCCATGTCAGCAGTTTCCCTTCCTTCGATACGCCGCCTGTGCCGCCAAACCACAGCCACTCGTCGTTGACCGGGTCTTTCACGTGCGCCCCCCATTTACACGGAGGCGCATTCTCCCCTGTTGGCCCGGTTTTTCCGGTCGGAGCCCCTAGTGAAAACGTTACTGCGCCCATCGACAAAAAAACAGCCATAGCACATAGAAAAAATAATATATTATTTTTATTTAACTTTAACATTAACCCTTTGTCCTTGCTTTTGTTCCATACTTTTTCAACATTGGCATGTTCCAACTGATGTCTGCTGTAGTCAAGGCCATTCTATCATATGCGTTAGCCCGCATATCTCACAGGATTTCGTAGCTGCCTGTCCGCCTTCCGGCGGAAAAGCGTGGAAAGTGCTGCTGTTTTCAATATTTGACCGTTGAGTCTACGGAATGTACTGCGCCACTTGCTCCGGCGAAACAAATAAGATATGATCGTGGTTCTTTTTTACTTTATTACCCGATTCTCTGGATTTCTTCGCTCCATTCAAAGACAATTGTGGAACATAGAAAAGTCAGGAACGACGGTTCATGAAGCTGAGAAAAATGTAAAAACTGTGATAATCATGATATAATTGTGACAATTATTTGTTCTGATATTTTTTTTGAAAGGGGATAGTCGATGGAGTTGCCAAAGTTACAGATAGGGGACCTCAAGATAGAGTTGCCTATAATTCAAGGCGGGATGGGTGTTGGCGTATCAAAAGCACGCCTGGCAGGAGCAGTATCAAAGGCGGGCGGCCTTGGAGTGATTGCCAGCGTCGGCCTGGGAAAACATGACAATAGTAAAGGGGATTATGAAACTACCTCCCGTCAGGCGCTTGTAAACGAAATCAAAAAGGTCAAAGACCAGAATCTACCTGTCGGTGTCAATATTATGGTGGCGCTTTCTAATTATAAGAGTCTCGTGTCTGCCTGTGTTGAAGCCGGTGCGGATGTGATTTTTTCAGGGGCAGGGCTTCCTGTAAAATTGGCGGGTTATGTCGAAGACCCTGCTGTCAAGCTGGCGCCTATAGTTTCATCCGGGCGGGCAGCTGCCTTGATCTGCAAAACATGGCTGAAACGAACAGGCCGCCTGCCAGACGCCATGGTAGTAGAGGGACCCCTTGCCGGCGGGCACCTTGGCTTTTCCAGCCAGGCGCTGCTTGAAGACACTGCCGGACCGCTTGAATCCCTGGTAGAAGAAGTTATCAGATTCATGGCTCCTTACACGGAAATTAAAGGCAGGGCAATTCCAGTCATCGCCGCAGGGGGTATCTATACCGGACAGGATATCGTCCGTTTTCTGAATCTAGGCGCCGCCGGAGTGCAAATGGGCACACGCTTCGTAGCAACGTATGAATGTGACGCGCACGAGGCTTACAAGCAGGCTTTTATCGACGCCGAGGAGGAAGACATAATACTGATTCAATCGCCGGTGGGACTTCCTGCCAGGGTGGTGAGAAATGCATTTGTCAATAAGAGTATCAGCGGGATTAAGCAAAACTTTTCCTGCACGTACCGATGCCTGCTCACATGCGATGCCAGAAAGGCGAATTACTGTATTGCCGACGCCTTGTCAAATTCCTCCCACGGGGTTTTAGATAAGGGATTTGCCATGTGCGGAAAAAATGCTTATCACATCAAAAAACTCGTCAGCGTGCCTCAATTATTAGACGATGTTATCAGGGAGGCCGGGGAGTTTACCCCGGGGATATGAGATCCGCCGGCCACTCAGCTGCTCGATTAACGATTTCTGCGTAGTCGATTCCTTTGACAACATTCACTTGTACATGCACCTTCGGCAGCATTTTGTCTTTCAAACTCTGCCTGAGCTCCTACTTAACCCGCATATCTCACAAAATTCCTGCTCCGAGCGCGGATAGCGCCACTGCGACGGCACGAATTGACAAACCGCCAGATTGCAGTATGTCTATACGGCTGCTCCGGCGTTTCACCAATTCGCGCCCCCGCAGCAGCGCTTTGCACGCTCTCACTGCGAAATCCTGTGAGATATGCGGGCTAGAAATCTAAGCGCTCTGTTTACATCCATAAGGTTACCTCCTCAGAAGCTGCACCGTAATGATGCATTGAGATTGCTGCTGTTTTCAAACTGACCAAGAAAAGTGTGCTCGTGATCTCCTGCAAAAAAATTGCCGCCCAGGGATACCTGCCAGTTGTCGGACATCTTGTATGTCGCGGTAGGCTTGACATACACATCCCGATCCGACGGCGAGTAACGGGTAAAACAGTCCAACGTCAGATTCTGATTCATCAGAAGCCAGGTCAAACGAAGCGTAACGGTATGACGATCCTCCTCGCCGGCCAGATCTAATGATATTGACGAATCAATAAGAGCCTGCCGGTACTTATCGTGCTCCATCATATGTTCAACATAATACTGCGCGGCAATGGTAAAATTCCTGAACGCTTCACGTTCATACCCAACAAGAATTCGCGCCTCGCTATTGTTAATCAATGGGTCATCCCCCGAAAGATCGTCGACACATTCGTAATAGCCTGCCTCCGCCTTACCTATGCCGCCGGGAACCGGGCCAAGAAGACTGGCTCCATATACACGTAGTTCCGGGAAAATCACCGTACCGTCCGGGTTCCTGCCGCCTGGGCTTTTCCAGAAGCCATTATAGAGATAAAACGCAGTTTCATAGCTCCCGAACCGGCGGTATATGCGCGCCGCAATTTCGTCATCCGTGAACCATTCCTCAGGCATTTCCGCTTCAACTTCCGATCCCAGGTCGGATATCGCGTGACCGTTCCAGTAGGATATCCGTTTCCCGGATATGTAGCGGTCGGCGTCAAACCTGGGCGTGTATGCTATATCAATATTGGCGAAAGACGGGAACATGCTTAGAAATACCGAGTCCGAAGGCGCCTTAAGGTATTCTTCGTCGCGCCCAAGAAAAAACGACTGCCAGTCCTTGGGAAAAAGGTCATTTATAAAAATAAGATCGCCGGTTCCCCATGTCAAAACCTGCCGCCCGATTTTAAGGTCAACCCAGCGAAGCGGCATAAGAAGCAAGTTGGCCTCTCTGAGATCAATATAACCTTCACCGGTTTCAAGATCAATGTTATCGCGGTCATCGGCTGCATCGTCGTATATCAGGTCGGTTTTGATACGCAGGGTATATGCATCTGCGTACTTGACAGCATCGAGCTGCAAGCGCATTTCGTTAAGCGAAACATCCTTGCCAATATCGTCATCCTGCGTGAACCGCCCGTATCTGTATTCGGCAAATCCGTTCACTCCTGTTCCGGCTTTGCCCAGCGAATCCAGCCATCCATCGGCTTTAATCGCGTTGACCACAAACAAAAACGCCAGCATTGAACTTGCGGCAAGAAACCTCGTCATTAGACTTTCTCCCTGTCTTCAGGTTCAGCGAGTCACTTCTCGCGGCGGCCGGCGGAGGAATCGCTCTGTAAAGATTCGATCATCCAGGCCAATATTATATTCGATGTTAGTGAATGTGTTCACTGTTTTTGTGCTTGCCTGGATATCCTCAACGTACGACTCCATTACTGTGGGATAACCTTGAATAGTCTTCACGCTGGTTACCTCTACTCTCCGGTAAAGTTTGCCGTTCTTATCAAGATACTCGGCTTTCATGGGCAGGTACGTCTCCCTGTCAATCAATACCGTGTACGATAAGAATTCAACGTTTTCCGGTTCAACAGGCGTATTCTTCACCACGTAATGCTTCTCGGTGGTTTCGACAAGCTCATGTTTGTCTTCTTTCAACCCGCGCCCCGACACGTCTTCGTAAAAATAGTCCGACCCGACAAAGCTTGTGCGCTTGTCGCCTGGAGCTATTCGCTTCACCAGATTCAGCGCCGGCATAAACAGCCAGCGATCATCATTGCCGCCGGGATGCTTGTGAACAAGATAGGCCATGCCCCTCACGTCCGAAGGCGCTTTGAAGTAAACGTAAAATTTCTGGTCTTTGTTTTTTTCCGAATTCTTGCGAAGCATAACAAACTCACGCATGCGGCCATCCGAAAGTTTCATATTAACCTTTGCTTTTCCGTCCTTTCCCGCATAGTAGGCCGCATCATTTGCTTTGCTTACAATCTCTTCCACGTCCTGTTCAGCCCCCGAGTCCGCGGCGGGCTCTTCGGCCATGGCTGCGTTTGCCAGGGTGGTCGCCGCGATAAGTATTGCTCTTACAAAGTGTTTCATTTCTCGCCTCCTTTTCTGGTGTCTTTTTCATTTTCCTTGAATGCCCAACGCCGCAAAACAGTCAGAAGCGCCGGCAGAACAAAAAGCGTCGCCATCCACGAAGCCGCCATTATGGTCGCCAGGAAAAATCCTACCGTTTTGTACGGTACCAGCGGCGCAAACAGAAGCGGCGTAAAACCTATTGATATAACTATGGCATTGCGGCTGATCGCCGTTGCCGGTTCGCGGAACATCGGACCACAGGTCTTTGCCCATGTTCCAAATCGCTTGTGTTCTTCCCGGGCCCGCTTGAGAAAATGTATCGCAAAATCCACGCTCAGACCAAGCGTCAAAGAAGAAAGTACGGCAACGGGCATGTCATAGTCCTTACCAATCCATCCTATCAACCCGTAGATGAACAAAATAGTCAGAGTCAGCGGCGCCATTGAGAGTATGCCGTACAACGGAGACCGGAACAGAACCATCATCATCACCAGGACCACCAGAAAGCTGCTTATAAGCGATGAAAACATTCCTCGCACCATCTTGTCCTGCCATACAACGTTAATGTATGTCAGTCCGGCCCAGTTGATATCCATATCTATTGGCGGCTTATGCTCTGCGGTGTATTCGTTGACGCTATCGACAACCGATTGCATATCCCGATTGTCGCCGCTGGTCAACTGAACCCACATGTTTGCCTCCCGATAATCCCGCGTTACCAGGTGGAAAAGGGTATTTTTCTTCTTCATTCCTTCGAGCTGAATATATATCTGCCCGGCTTCCGCCGCTGATTCCGGAACAGCGAAATTATCATTGTTACGTTCGTTGATCTTTTCGGTAAGTTCCATCCCGTAGTCTTTTGATGGAGCAACATATTTCAGTTCGTAACGGGCTTTTTTGAGCGCATCCAGAACAGAAGAGGTTTTTCCTACCACAGGCATGCTGTTGACATGGCTTTGCAGCTCCTCAAGATAACCGAGCACATCGGGTCGCTTGAACGGCGGAGCTGTAAGCTCAGTGCGGAGGTCGAACACGAAACGCTCAAAGGAAAGATCTGTATAACTGTCGCATATCTTCAGAGCCTCTTCTCGCAGTTCTTCACCCTTGAGAGCCTCTTTGCCGCCTAAACTGTCAATCAACTTGCGCAGGTCGGTGTCATTAACGCCATCAAGAGCGCCAAGTCTTGACTCAAGCGAGGACAAGGTCAACTGGTCTGCCTTCATATAGTTGATCTCATCCGCCATGGCATTCCATGAAGAAAGCGCTTCGCCGTCAAGTTCATGGGCAAAGTTCGCAAGCTTTTTAAAACACCTGAGCGGTTCACATGTCTGGACGTTACAAAGCGATTTCTCCAGCCTGTCAATCCCCTCTAAGAACCGGTCAAGCGCTTGAGGCATGGGCTCGCCAAACCGGTCAGCCGCGCGCCTCCGCATCCGGGCGGCTATCTCGCGGCAGGTATATGCCGCGTTGGGATCTGAGTAAAAAGTCAGGTATGCTGTATAGGTGCCGCCGAAGTGATCGTTCAGAACACGGTCAGCCACTCGAACGGGATGTTTCTCCGTAAACCATTTTACAGGGTTGTCGTTAACCCTTATGCGAGTTAATCCGTATATCGAGAAAACGATAACAACAGCGGCGAACATCAGAATGACTTTTGCCCGACGATACGTCATGCCGCCAAGATATCGCAGGAACCTGTCAAGCCAGCCATTGCGAAACTCACAGCCTTCCGACTGATCCGGTCTGCGACAAAGCCTGTGCATGGCCTTGTTGGATATAAAAATACTGATAAATGCCGGAACAAACGTCATTGTAAGCAGCCAGGCAAGGCCTACACCAAAGGCCACATGCAGGCCGAAGACCCGAACGGGGGGAATAGGAGTCATACCCAGCGAAGCAAACCCTGCCATAGTCGTCAGACTGGTATAAAGCATTGGCATAAAAAGATGCCCTATAACATTTTGAAGCGCTCGTTTTTTGTCCTCGAACTGATGATAAACGTCGAAAAACTCGCTTAGAATATGCACAGCATCGGCAACTGCGATCGGCATCAGAAAAATCGCAATCATCGAACTCATTATATGCACATCCAGGCCAAGCCCGATAAGCAGCCCCATCGTTGCTACCACGCTCACAATAGCAACAATCATAGGCGCCAGAACCAACGTGAACCGTTTAAAGAAAAAAAGCAGCAGTATGAATATTGCGAGCCCTGCCATTGGCGCGGAAGTTGCCATCTGTACGAGCATCTCCACGCCGAAAGTGTCTTCTGCCACCGGCAGTCCGGTTATGTATACCAGGTCTTTCCCGCCCCAGTCAGCAGTCAATTCACGCACCAGGTTTGCTACATTGTAGCTGTAGGTTTTTTCTGTGATGGGCACATATAAAGCAATAGCCTTGCCATTCCCGGAAACAACCGTACCGTGATAAAGCGGGTTGCTCATGGCATCGCGTCGTATCTCAAGCGCCTCCTCGCGTGTCGAAGGAACATTCTCCATCAAGTACTCGAGTTTCAATGAACCCAGCTCGTCCTGTTTGATGTTGTCAACTACGCTCGGGCTTATTATCTCGCGACTGATTATCGCGCTGGAGCCGTCTTGCCTGAACAGGTTGTTTGCATCATGCCGAAATGCTACCGACAGGATTCTCTCAAAACTGCTTTCCGGTCTCAGGTCAAGAGTTCTGTAGGACCTTGAACCGTGGCCGATTATAACTTCCGGCCTTCCGTTTTCACCTTTACGCAAACTCAAAAGCTGTTGTGTCAGTCTGTCAATACGCTGCAACGTTTCCACGTTAAATACGCCGTCGGGATGTTCTTCGTTAACTATTCCGACAATAACGAAGTCATAGAGATCAAATTTCTCCTTAACCTTGTGGTGAGTCACCCTTACCGCTTCATCTTCGGAAAGCATGTTCTCAGGGTCGTTATCAAACTTAACGTTTGGAAACCGGCTCGCAGCTACTGCTACCATCACAGCCACGGCAATCATAACCAGCCACGGAAAACGCAGGCTGAAGTTTGTAAGCGCCAGCTTCTTCATATAATACTCTCCCTTTACCCTTGATGCCTGTCAGTCTTTGATGCAGCCTTTAGTTGTCCTTCTAAGACCTGAAAACACGCTTCGCTTAAGACTGCATACCAGCAATATGTTTCACCAACCTTCAATTGTTATCTTCACTATAGTTTTAGTGATCCTTTTTTTATGTAACATATCGATCCCGTGGATCAAATCTTAACCGGTTTTACTTTGCCATGCAACGACATAACAGCAATTCACATCATGCCACGTTGCAACACGATTCTGTCATTCCGAGCGAAGTGAACCGCAGCCGAGAAATCTTGTCTGCCAGGCAGGGCTGGGAGCCATCCGACAAGACTTGGATCTACTGATCTCCTGCGAATATGCGCCCAAACTTATTCTTCGTTCTTTATAGTAGTTGACCGCGGTTACATATGATGTATCCTTTCAGCATTAACAGTAGGCGCCGATCTGTTGGCGCAAGTCTCTGATTTTTTCACGGAAAGGCAGAATTCCAGTCTTTTGAAGGTTAAACGCACGGATATTTTTTTGCGTCCGGACCCGAAACGGGTCCTTATTAGGTTTTTCTGGCCTGGTTCGCCTGATCGCGTCGAGCGAATCATCAGCCGGGTTATGACACTTGACAGCCGCGCAGTGAAGCAGCGGCTCGATCTGGTCTTTCAGCGTTTTGAATCGCGCCATAATGATATTACAGATGTCTTTCTTCATCATTACAAGACAGTGGCCCAGTATTCTGTTACCGACAGAAACCCGGCCAGGGAAAGACGTTTACTGATCGGAGCATACTTCACCAGCGAGTATGCCCTGGAATACGCGGCCCTTTTCAATCCTTCCATTGTTGCGCATCCCGACCAATCAGGCCTGAACCAGGATGAACTTCGATTTATCATGTCCCTGAGAGCCACGGGAGAAGGGCATG
>CAYSRM010000018.1:0-26720 GCA_964433435.1 uncultured Victivallales bacterium | reverse complement strand
AGAAGGAGGTGCATCGAAGAACGAGGAAGGAGATGTGATTGACGCAGACTTCGAAATGGTTGATGAAGATAAGAAAGAATAGCTCTTTTTTAAAAGTAAACTGACTTAAGAAGGAGGGAGAAAAAAGAATGAACATAAAGCCTCTTGGAGATAGAGTTCTCGTTGAACCTAAGGAGGAGACCGAGGAGCAGAAAGGCGGGATTATAATTCCTGATACTGCCAAAGAAAAGCCGCAGGAAGGCAAAGTCGTGTCCGTAGGTACCGGTAAAGTTGACGATGAAGGCAAGAAAATTCCTTTCAACGTTAAAAAGGGTGACCGTGTGCTTATGCCTAAGTACGGCGGAACGGAAGTTAAGATTGACGATAAGGAATATCAGATTCTTCGCGAAGAGGATATACTTGCCGTTATTGAGTAACATTAACCGCATTTGATTGCAAACTTAAGGAGGAGACGTAGCTATGGCTGACAAAGGAAAACAGCTGAAATATGACAGCAATGCACGCCAGGCCATGCTGGCCGGTGTTGAGAAACTGAGCCGGGCGGTCAAAGTAACATTGGGTCCGAAGGGACGGAATGTTGTACTGGACAAGAAGTTCGGTTCACCGACCGTGACCAAGGACGGTGTTACGGTGGCCAAGGAAGTGGAGCTTCCCGATCCGTTTGAAAACATGGGCGCCCAGATGGTGCGCGAAGTTGCAAGTAAGACCAGCGATGTGGCCGGTGACGGAACTACAACTGCCACGCTTCTTGCCGAAGCAATATACCGCGAAGGTCTTAAGAATGTGACCGCCGGCGCCAACCCTATGGATATCAAGCGTGGCATTGAACGCGCTGCCGAAGCGGTTGTCGAGAGAATTGCAAAGCAGAGCAAGAAGGTGAAAGAACACACTGAGATTGCACAGGTTGCAACAATCTCCGCGAATGGCGATAAGACGGTCGGCGAGATTATTGCTGACGCAATGGATAAAGTAGGCAAAGACGGAACCATTACAGTTGAAGAAGCAAAGACCATTGAGACCAGTCTTGACGTGGTCGAAGGCATGCAGTTCGACAAAGGTTATCTGTCGCCTTACTTTGCCACTAACACCGACACAATGGAAGCCGTGTTGGAAGATGCATACGTGCTGATACACGAGAAGAAGATATCCAACCTTCAGGACCTGCTTCCGTTGCTACAGAATGTAGCCAAAGCCGGCAAGCCTTTGCTGGTTATTGCTGAAGATGTTGAAGGTGAAGCCCTTGCCACAATGGTGGTTAACAGGCTTCGCGGAACTCTTCAGTGCTGCGCTGTTAAAGCTCCTGGATTCGGGGACAGGCGTAAGGCTATGATGGAGGATATCGCGGTTCTTACCGGCGGCAAATTCCTGAGCGAAGATCTCGGGATCAAGCTGGAGAACGTTCAGATCGGGGACCTTGGCCGTGCAAAGAGAATCAGCGTGGATAAGGAAAACACCACGATCGTGGAAGGTGCAGGCAAGACCTCTGATATACAGGGCAGGGTTGCTCAGATCAAGAACCAGATTGAGGATACAACCTCTGACTATGACAGGGAGAAACTGCAGGAACGTCTGGCCAAGCTGGCGGGCGGTGTTGCAGTTATTAATGTTGGCGCCGCGACTGAGACGGAAATGAAGGAAAAGAAAGCGCGCGTTGAAGATGCGTTACACGCCACACGCGCGGCTGTTGAAGAAGGCGTTGTGGCAGGCGGTGGAGTTGCTCTGCTGCGTGCCCAGAAGGCGCTTGACGAACTGGAACTGCCGGGCGATGAGCAAATCGGCGTGCGGATAGTACGTACTGCAATGGAAGCTCCTCTGCGGCAGTTGGTTAACAATGCGGGACTTGAAGGCGCGTTGATAGTGCAGGAAGTCAAAAACAGCAAAGTGAACGTGGGATACAATGTAGCTACGGATACCTACGGGGATCTCATCAAAGATGGAGTGTTGGATCCAGCGATGGTTACACGGACTGCGCTTCAGAATGCAGCCAGTATTGCAGGCCTACAGCTGACGACTGAATGCATGATTACAGACATTCCTGAAGATGACACGTCCTCCCCGGGCGGCGGTGACGCCGGCATGGGCGGCATGGGCGGCATGGGCGGAATGGGCGGCATGGGCGGAATGATGTAATATTTCGTCCGAAAATGTTGACAAAGTTGTTGACCAGTCCAGACGGGGCGCATACAATGCGCCCCGTTTGCCTTTATTAGGAGGAGTAGCCGTTGAAAACAGAACTGATTGAAGAAGCAAGGAAGCGAGTGCCCAGTGTCCCCGTGTTGATAAACATGGTCTCTAAGCGGGTGCGTCAACTTAATACCGGTTTCAGGCCCTATGTCAAGCCGCAAGGGCCTAATGAGGAGAAAGTGGATATTGCTCTTCGGGAGATTGCAGAAGGCAAACTGATTGCCGAGATCGATTTTTCGTCGTAAACTGACAGTTATCCATCAATATACTTTAGCTTTTTTCTGCAGTCAATATTCCGCCAGCGGGTTTCTTCTGTACTCTGTATTGATTTCAGCAGCGACGGAGATCTGAACAGGAGACTGATATGGGCGTTGAGCGTCGTATTGCCACTAATCGCAAGGCATTTCGCGATTATCACGTAATACAGAAATATGAAGCTGGGATCGAGCTTTTCGGTACAGAAGTCAAGTCTCTCAAGAATGGTCAGATAAACCTTGCGGGCAGTTTTGCCAAAGTGGAGGCAGGAGAACAGGTATACTTGTATAATCTCAATGTCCCCCCGTACGAGCACGGTAACAGGTTCAACCACAAGCAGGATCGTCCGCGTAGACTTCTTTTGCATAAAGCTGAGATTACGCGGCTTGTGAGTGCGAGCAGAGAGAAGGGTTTATCCTTGGTTCCTCTTTCAATTTATACCAGAAGAGGTTACGTGAAGCTTGAAATCGGCCTTTGCCGAGGCAAAAAATTACACGACAAGCGTCAGGACATGAAAGAAAAAACCCAGAAACGGGAAATGAAGAGAGCCATTTCCGGGAAGCGGTAAGAGGCTGGAACAAAGAGGGCGAGACAGGTCTTGCCTGCACGGGGAGCGGCGGATCATAGAAAGCTTGATTAAATGCGGCGGATTGCTGATAATCAGGTTGCTTAGCCTGGCGTTTATATAAGGAGGATCGATTGTGTTAAGCGGCCCATGGGAATGGATTTTAGTTGTTCTTCTGGTACTGTTGCTATTCGGACACAAGAAAGTGCCGGATCTTGCAAGGGCATTGGGCAGGAGCCTGAGCGAATTCAAGAAAGGTCGGGCGGAAGGCGAAAGCCAGGTCAGTCAGCAGTCTGAGCCCGGAACAGGTGAATCTTCACCTGAGAACAGCGCAGAAGAGAATGGCAAGACTTCCAGGACATAGATAGAAACCGGTATTTTTTTGAGCAGCCGGGGATGTTGCTGGCTGGTAACGCAGGCGCATCTATTCTATATACAGTTCCCGGGGTTCTGTATCGGGGGCAGCGGGTGGTTCGACATCATCTGCCTGAGCATTTTCCTGGTTCATTTCTTTCTTTGCGATGTCCAGCAGTTCCTCTGCGCGAGACGCCCATATGCTTTGATCGTGTTTAACGATTACGTTCTCGTAGACCTTTCGTGCAGCGTTGTACTGTTGCATTTGATGCAGACATCGGCCGCGGCCCACCAACGCCTGGGGGGTTATATAATGTTTTGGACCGAGTTTTTCAGCCAGCTGTTTGAATTCATCTGCGGCTTTGTTGAGTCTTCCCTGTGCTTCAAAGCAATGTATACGCCCCAGCCTGGCGTTGACTGCCATCCGGTTATCCGGATAATGCTTGAGAAAAGACTCATAGGTTTCCAGCGCCAGTGTATAGCTGCCGCTGTCGTAATATGCTTTTGCCAGTTTAAGTGTTGCCCGGGGGGCTGCTTTTGTGGAGGGGTATTCTTCGACAATGTTTCTGAGTTCTTCGAGAGAGCCGACCGACCATAGAGACATTGACGCATCGAGTTCCCGGGTGATGTTTCTTTGGTGCAGAATGGTGCCTGCGATAATGGCAGCGATGACAACAAGGAGTACGGTTGCTGCGTGAGTTCCGAATCTTTTAAATATGTCCGAGAACTGCATTTGTTGATCGGAGTTGGAGTCTTGTCCCCGTTGAGGGCTCATTGGTTGATTTTCATTCATATTCCGATGTTCCGCTGTAACTGTTGAAAAATGCAATTTATGTGGTTAAAGAAGACAAAATGCAAGAGAATAGTTTATGTGAGCCGGTTTTACCGCATCGGCAGATCGGCGGAGAGCTGGCTGAATCAGCAGGCGCAGTACGACCTCCGGGAAGCGGATTGGAACAAAAACAAGCTTCCCGTGAAGAGATTTGTGGTGGCATAACAAGGGGGAGCCGGAGTCACCGCTAACCCGCATATCTCACAGGATTCCTGCTGCGAGCGCGAATAGCGCCACTGCGAGGCCACGAATTGGCAAACCGCCAGATTGCAGTATGTCTATACGGCTGCTCCGGCGTTTCACCAATCCGCGCCCCCGCAGCAGCACTTTCCACGCTGTTCCGCCGGATGGCGGACAGGCAGCTACGAAAACCTGTGAGATATGCGGGCTAAATGGGGAAAAGGTATTTGTTTCAAGGGTGATGTGACTCGAAAGGGGCGATGGAGAGTAATTTGATGCTGTTTTCACGTTTGTTGGCTCTGAAGAACAAAGTAGCGGCGGGAGCTTCCAACTCCCGGAGAAGTGTCTAAGATGTGGGAGCAGGATGCTCCCGCTACTATGGGGATGTTCAAAATGCGAATGGTTGAAGGCGGTGGGTCCGGGGTTGTGATATACGGCAAGATGTTATAAACTGAAAAATCATTTAGAGAGGAAAAGGAAATGGGCAGGTTGAAATTGGGAGTTAACATAGATCATGTTGCAACGTTGAGGCAGGCGCGAGGCACCTCCTATCCGGATGTACTGGAGGCTGCACAGTTGTGTGAGGCGACCGGAGTAGATGGAATAACGGTTCATTTGCGGGAAGACCGAAGGCATATTCAGGATACGGATGTTGTAGAACTCCGTAAGGCGGTGGGTTCGCGCCTGAATCTGGAGATGGCGTGCCATGATGAGATCGCGGCCATTGCCGCCCGGATAAAGCCCGAAGAGGTGTGTCTGGTTCCGGAAAAGCGCCAGGAGCTGACGACCGAAGGGGGTCTGGATGTGGCCGGGCATATCCAAGAAATAGCTCGAACTGTGGAACTCATGAAGCGGGCCGGATCTGTTGTGAGTTTGTTTGTCGATCCTGACAGAAAGCAGTTGGATGCCGCGGCAGAGCTTGGAGCGTCTTATGTGGAACTGCACACGGGCAGTTTCTGTGTCGCATTCGATTCGGGTTGCAAGAGAGAGGCTGAGGAAGAAATTGAGCGGCTCAAGGTAAGCGCCCATTACGCTAAGTCGCTTTCGATTCAGGTCAATGCAGGGCACGGCATCAATATGGGCAACATACGTCAGATATTACGGATACCATTTCTTGACACGCTGAATATCGGGCACAGTGTAATTTCCAGAGCTTTATTTATTGGTTTGAGGGGCGCCATCGAGGAAATGCGTGGAGAGATGGACAATTATGCAGGTGGTGAGGACTGATGAGCGGAGGCATACTTGGTATAGGAGTTGACCTGGTTGAAAACCAGAGGATGAAAGAGGTCCTTGGAAAGTGGGGTCCGAAGTTTAAGAGCAAGGTATTCCGGCAGGGGGAACAGGAATACTGTGACTCTCAGGTGGCCCCATTTCGGCATTATGCAGGCAGGTTTGCGGTGAAGGAAGCTGTCAGCAAAGCATTTGGCACCGGGTTTGGCCCCCAGTTACGCTGGCTGGACATAGGGGTTGTACGGGATGCCGCGAGTGGAGCTCCGTCTGTAGAGTTGTACGGGTCTGGCAAAAAACTTGCCAAGGATAGAAAAGTGGGACAGATTCTGGTGAGTCTTGCCCATACACGTGATTATGCAGTGGCGCACACTGTGATTGTGGAGCATATATGATAACCGTAACTTCTGCTCAGATGCGGGAACTTGACAGGACTGCCATTGAGGATGCCGGCATTCCAGCCGGGGAGTTGATGGACAGGGCGGGACAAGCTGTAGCGGAGGCTGTTGTAGACATATGTGAAACGACGCATGTTGCTGTTTCGGGTGTTGAGCTTATTGCCGGCAAAGGGAATAATGGCGGCGATGCCTTCGTAGCGGCAACTTATCTCAAGGAACAGGGCTATTCGCCTGTTGTGCGCATGACATGCCGGAGACAGGATCTGAAAGGTGAATCGCTGAATCATTTCAGACAGATGATCAACTCAGGTGTTCCGGTTTCCGAATGGGTGCGGGCTACGGAGTGGGAGACAGCGAAGAAGGGCAGCTTAGAAGAAATTGCCGTGGTTGTTGATGGAATACTTGGAACGGGGATAACCGGTGCAGCTCGAGGTGTGGCGGGCGAGGCAATCAAATATGTGAACAGCCGTATCAGACAATGCGCGGTGGTTGCAATTGATGTGCCCTCGGGATTGAACGCAGACAGCGGGGTGGCGGAAGGCCCCGTGGTCCTCGCTGACGTGACGGTTACCATGGGGCTGCCCAAAAAGGGACTTATTCAGCCCTGCGCAGTTAATTACACGGGCAACCTGAAGGTTGCAGACATCGGTATACCTGTGGGAGCAATAGAGTCTATGGTTTCAGCTCAGACACTGATAAGCGCTTGTGACGCTTGCGGTATACTCGGGATGAGGCAGAGAGATGCTCACAAGGGGACGTTTGGACGAGCCTTGATGATAGGTGGAGCCAGAGGTTATACTGGTGCTATAACAATGTCTGCTAAAGCGCTTGTCCGTTCGGGCGCGGGGCTGCTTTCTGTGTTGGTGCCAGAGAGACTGGTGTCTGTAGTTGCGGGCCAGGTGCCGGAGGCAATGGTTTACGGGTGTGGCGAGAATTCTGACGGCGGATTGAGTTCCGAAGGGATTGATGCATGGGCGAACAGGCTGAATGAATTTGACGTTGTGATTGCGGGATCCGGCATGACTTCTTCAACGGATACCCTAGAGTGGATACAGAAGATCCTATCAAAGCGAAGCGGCCCGCTTGTATTGGATGCGGATGGAATTAATGTGTGCAAAGGGAAGACCGACCTTATTGCGGGCAGCGAAGCGGATACAGTGCTTACACCTCATCCTGGTGAGCTGGCACAGGTTTTAGATTTCAGTGCTTCCGATGTGGAGAGAGACCGTTTTGGTTTCGCCGAAAAGGCGGCACACGAATTTGGAGCAACCGTGATACTGAAAGGCGCTGGAAGCATTGTGGCATGTGATGGTCAGCCCATGGCGGTTAACATGACCGGCAACCCCGGCATGGCAACCGGTGGCAGTGGTGATGTTCTTGCCGGCGTGTTGGGTGGACTTCTTGCGCAGGGGATTAGAGCATATGATGCGGCCAGGTTGGCGGTCTACATACATGGCCGGGCGGGAGATCTGGCGGCATGGGATCTTTCTCAGGTTGCGATGACGCCCGGCGATATGGTTGACTATCTTCCGGATGCATTTAAGGAAGTGGCTCCGCGGTGAGGCTTGGTAAGCGGTAGCTGGAGGCTGGACTATTGGTGTAGAGATCTGGCTGTGCCCGCCATAACTTCTGAGCGAAGGCGGGTCGCTTGTTGATCGTCGGGATGTTGATTAACCCGGTTGAGTTTGCATCGGCAGTTGTGGTATATGTATGGAATAGAGCGGTTGATTAAAAGTGGGAAAGGAAGGAGAATGTAATGAGCGGGAGCGAGGCTGAACATCAGCAGAAGAAAAGATCTGTATTTTTTGAAGTTGAGAACGTGGCTGTTAATGCAAGACGGATGGTTTATGACGTAATGGAAAGCGTCCTGGGGGATAAAGGGGTGAAGCTTGACAGAATAACCTTTGCGCGACACTGTTCTGACTGCGATATTTCAGGGTTTGTTTCAAAGTTGCTTGAAGCACAAAAGAAGACACGGTTATCAGAAGACAAAATTATCGAAGATATTGAACAGGGCATAAAGCTCTCTCTCACAGACACGGGTCTGAAGATGTCGAATGGTCTTTCGGAGCTGATTAAAAAAGTGCAGGATAATGGTTTCGCACTCGGGGGGGTTGCTATGTTCGGGCATGAAGTGGCTGGTAAGCTTATGGAAAACCTGGGCTTGAATGATATCGATCTTACCGTAGTTGAGCAGGGATCTGTTTTGCGGCCCTCGCCTATGACCAATGCGTGGGAAGAACTTGCAGAAAAATGCGGAACCGAGCCGCCTCTTTCTGTTGCCGTCACTACGGGAGTTACGGGCCATCGCTCATGCCTGGCTGCGGGCATGAGGAGTGTTGTCGTGTATGATGATTTTACTTCTTATCAGGATTTTAGCGGGGCCGATTTGACGACCGATAAACTGAACAGCGAGGCTGTAGATGTTGTTATCGACCTGCTGAAACAAGTTCGATGACCACGCAGTTCGAAAAGGCTGACTCAAAAACCATTACCGCTGCCATGCGGGTTGCGGCGGGGCTTGAATCCGCAAAAGAGGACGATGTATGCTCAGAGATTGCCCTGGGTCGGGCAGTGTTGCCTTTTAATCCGGTTCATTCTCCCGGACAGTGCACCATTGTCGGCCGGAATTTCAGGACAAAGGTCAATGCCAATATAGGCTATTCTTCTCCCGCGTGTTCGGCGGACGATGAACTTCGGAAGCTGCAAGTGGCATTGGATGCAGGAGCGGATTTTGTAATGGACCTGAGTGTGGGCAGCGGGCTTGAAAAAGTACGTCGCCGTATTCTTGATGCATGTCCTGTTCCACTGGGCACGGTTCCGGTCTACGAAGCTATGAGTGTTGCGAACGGGCAGGTCGGGAAACTTTCGCCAACTGTGATGCTTGATGTCATCAGGCGGCAGGCAAGGGAAGGCGTTGATTTCATGACCATTCACGCCGGGCTGCTCAAAAAGCATGTTCCGCTCGCACTGAAGCGCAAGATGGGGATTGTCAGCAGAGGAGGGTCCATACTTGCCGAATACATGACCGAACATAACAAAGAGAATCCATTTTATACTGCATGGGATGAAATACTGGATATTTGCGGAAGTCATGATGTTACGATTTCTCTGGGGGATGGGCTACGGCCGGGGTGCCTTGCCGATGCCAGTGATGCGGCCCAGTTTGCCGAGCTTGAAACCCTTGGCGAGCTGGTCGGAAGCTGTAGGCAGGCTGGCGTCCAGGTCATGGTCGAGGGTCCGGGACACGTCCCGTTCCATCAGATTGAAATGAATGTCCGTAAACAGCAGGAATTGTGCAGCGGAGCTCCCTTCTATGTGCTTGGTCCTGTTGTTACAGATGTTGCGCCTGGATATGACCATATAACTTCTTCTATAGGCGCGACTGCTGCCGCTTATTACGGCGCCTCGCTTTTGTGTTATGTTACGCCCGCCGAGCACCTTGGCCTCCCGACCGATGAAGATGTGAGGCAGGGGGTCATAGCTTATCGAATTGCGGCTCATTCGGCGGATGTGGCGAAGGGTCTGGCCGGCGCACGAGAATGGGATGACCGGATGGCTGAAGCGCGCAAGGAATTTGACTGGAACAGGCAGTTTGAACTTGCCATGGACGGGCAGTGTGCCAGGGAAAGACGCGGACCTGTGAGCGACTTAGATAATGAAGATACGCACTACTGTTCAATGTGCGGTCATGATTTCTGCGCTGTACGGATCAGCAGCAAACTCGCTGCCAGGGAAGAAAAAGGCGCCGCGCAATGAACTGTGGTCCACAATGCAGCGAGGAAAAGCCGATGGATAGGGTTGTGTCTATTGTTGACAGACTCAGAGGCCCTGACGGGTGTCCATGGGATCGTGAACAGACCCTTGATTCGCTTCAGGAGTGCCTGCTTGAAGAGGCGCATGAGTTGCTGGACGCCATGGGAAAAGATGAACCCGAAAAGCATATGGAAGAGCTGGGAGATGTTTTGCTTCAAGTAGTGATGCAATCTCAGATCCGGCGGGAAAAAGAGGAGTTTTCGTTTGACGACGTGGCAGACAAGCTGGCCGAGAAGCTTATCAGGAGGCATCCGCACGTATTTGGAGATCAAATCTGCGAGGATTCAGCGGAGGTCCTGAAGAATTGGGAAAAAATTAAAGAGACCGAAAGCACGGACGGAAAGCGAACGCTTTTTGAGGGGGTGCCCTCAACTCTTCCAGCTCTTCAGAAAGCTCAGCGAGTTCAGTCCAAGGCTTCGAGAGTGGGATTTGACTGGTGTGAAGGCGCTCCGGTCCTGGATAAAGTTGAAGAAGAAATCGGGGAAGTACGCGATGCCGCTGATGGTGACAGGCCAGACATGTTGAAAGAGGAGGTAGGAGACATGCTCTTCAGTATTGTCAATCTCTGTCGTTTTTACGGTGTTAATGCTGAAGCATGCCTCAACAGAACTACCCGGAAGTTCATACGCCGGTTCGGTGAGGTCGAGAAAGGGGTGGCTTCCATGGGGCGGAAACTTTCGGAGTGTACGCTTGAAGAGATGGATGCGCTTTGGGAAGAAGCCAAGCGCTCGGAATAGGTTGCGGCGCTTTCCGTGACGAGCGAGTTGTAATTCTGTTGCAGTTCCTCGATTCTGAGGCGGTTTTGTTCAGTCTCAAAGCTTGCCTTGACGGCCTGCTTTTCCGAAATACCATTTTCTTTGTCAGTTTTATTTCCGGATGATCAATGGCAAGGTCAAGTGTTCTAAGCATCACAGGATTTCAGTGTAGATATTCAGAACTGTGCAGCGGGGTTCTGATTCGAGCAGCGAGGAGACCGCTGAGAGCCTTTTGTTTACGGTACGTGTATCCGATGCGACAGTAGCAAAGGCGAGAGTTGAGAGCTTGCGCGAATTCTGTGAGTCGACTTCGGCTATGCTCATGTTCATGCGATTGAGGCACCTGTCTCGCAGGCTGCGAAGCACTCGTCTTTTATCTTTCAGAGATTGAGATTCCGGAATGCTTATATCTGCCGATATGATGCCTATAATCATAAGTGTAACTGTTCGCCATGGGAAGACGTGTATATGAGACTGACAACCTTTATTCGGGCGTAGACGCGTCTTTCCGTTTTGCTGCCATCCAGAGGAAGCAGTTGCTGTAGTTTGAATAGTCTGCTATTATGACTTCATCTGCGGAAATAGTGGAACAGGAGAGGCATTGGAGGCAACAATGAATTTTGAAAACAGCAAAACTAGAGGGGTTTTCGGGTCTGGAAGGTGGTTTCCGGCGGATGGTCAGCAGCTCAAATCTATGGTGCAGCGGTTTATTGATGACGCTGCCGTGCCCGCGCTGGATGGTAAGGTAGTTGCCGGCATTGCTCCCCATGCGGGATACGTTTTTTCCGGTCCGATCGCCGGGCATACTTTTCGTGCATTCAGAGACAGCGCCGAAAAGGTACGGCCGCCTGAGACGGTGGTAATACTTGGTTTTTCGCATAGCGCCGGATTCAGCGGAACGGCGCTGATGGATGGAGACGCGATTGATACACCTGTGGGGAGAGTGGAACTTGATGAAGAAGCCGGTAGGTTGCTACAGAATTCAGCGTCCTCAGTGCATTTTGACTATTCTCCCCACAGGGGCGAGCATTCGGCTGAAAATGAGATACCTTTTGCGCAGGTGGCTCTGCCTGAGGCCAGCCTTGTGATAGGCCTGGTCGGGGATCACGAGGAGCAGACCGTGGAAGAGCTGACGCAGGCTTTGGAGGAGCTCTCCAAAAAGAAAGAAATCGCCGTTGTGGCAAGTTCCGATATGCTTCATAACCCGGACCATGAACTGGTGAGTGAAACTGACCGGAGGACGCTGGATAAAATTGAGGCTATGGATGTAGCCGGGTTGCGCAGCGAATGGAGCTATTCGAACCAGATTCTATGCGGGCTTTCGCCGGTGAGGGCGGCTATGAAGTGGGCCGGGCTGCGAGGGGTCTCGAAGGGCACGGTATTGCAGTATCGCAACAGCGGGGACGATTATCCCGAAAGCAGGGGAAGCTGGGTAGTGGGTTACGGGTCTGTGGTGTTTGCCTCCGCTGGCGGAGGTGGCGAGGCATAAGTGCGGAAGGGGGAAGATTATTGTAAGGGGACGGCGCGGAGCACCGTCCTACGTAAGCGGGGTGGTCTGTAAGTTGTAAGCCGTAGCCGGTAGTCAGTTATTTGTTGTTACAAGAAAAGTGTGCAGGTTCTCTCGTACAGATCTTCAGCGAGGTATCTGTTGCGGAGAATAAAGGACCAGTCATAGACCTGTTTGTTGCATTTATCTTCGGCTTTGAATGATCCTTCCAGGAATTCGTTATTCCATTTTGCTTCGTCTACAGCCGCCCAATGGAGCAACCAGGCCAGAAAAAAGGGCAGCAGGTCGGCGTCGATACAGTCCAGTGGCAGTTCGGCATTCAGGATGTTTGCATCGTTTTCTGCGAGCAGGCCGATGGTCACTGATGATGGCGGACCGGTGAGTTCCAGTTCCGCGGCGGTTTGTTTCATTATTTCTTCAAGGTTTTGGTGGAGAAGCTTTTCAAGGTCTCTTTTGAGCAGGATTTCAGGAAAGAGCTGTTGTCTTTTCATCTTTCCCGGCGATGTTCCGTGTATGACGATTCTGTTTGTTGCCGGATCAAAGAGGATGGCTTCGTCAACGAGTGCAGGCCAGAATTTTGCGGCGCTGTTACTGTAGCGGATGCCGTTTACAAAGAGGCATCGGGTTGGATTTTTCCTGTGATCCTTTTGTATTATTAGTCCATGCATGGCGATAATTTTCTGTTTTTGGCAGATGCAGCAACCGTGAAATTGGGGCTTGAAAAATCCAATGTTTATGTTGTAGTGATATTAGCATGTTGCAGTTGATTCTGAATAAAAAAGTTTTAACTGGTAATATGCATGTTTGCGCGTGATCTTGACAAACGGCGTCTAGCTGAAGATAATGAAACGTTGATTGCGTGTTAGGATGTGGTTTTGTAGTAAGTCGGGTATTGGAGGAAAGATGGATCTAAATGACGAACAGAAACAGTCAGTAGAGAAATGGGTAGATGAGGGTTGCGGACTTGCAGAGATACAGAAGAGGATTTCGGATGAATTTGGTATTTCTGCAACTTACATGGATGTTCGTTTTCTGCTGATAGATCTTGGTCTGGAGATAAAGGAAAAGGAACCTGCTGAGGTCGCTGAACCGGCGGTTTCCCCCGGACCGCAAGAGGCTCAGGCAGGAGGGCTTAGCGGAGCCGATTCGAGTGAAACGTCAGGGACTTCCGGAGTGTCTGTTTCGGTTGATAAGCTTACCAAGCCTGGAAGCGTCGTAAGCGGCAGCGTGGTATTTTCGGATGGAGTCAGCGGATCATGGTCTCTTGATCAAATGGGTCGATTGGCTATATCGGCGGAGCGCGAGGGTTATAACCCGAGTGAAGAGGATCTGGCTTTTTTTCAGGAAGAGCTTAAGAATGAATTGCAGCGGCGTGGTTTTTAGGCTGCTCCGGCGTTTTACCAATTCGTACCTTCCGCAGCGGCATTTGCCGCACTCTTCCGCCGGATGGCGGACAGGCAGCTACGAGATCCTGTGAGATTTCCGGGCTAGTGGCAAATAGATCACTGTGGCAGCGAGTTGTTGTGTGAGAGGGGTGACGGGAAGTTACGGTTTTATTGAATTGCTTCCCGGGAGACGGCAGGCCGTCTTGTGTGAGTCTTATCTTCGGGCGGCAGTTTTCTGTACAGTGTTGCCAGGCTTATCTGTAGGGTCTGTGCCGCTTTCTCTTTATCATTGTCAAATAACTGGATCAGCCTTTGCAGGTATTCCTTTTCTTTTTCTTCCAGATATTTTTTAAGTGGAAGGAAACCTTCTGAAGATGATGAGCCTATGTTGATTCCCATGCTCATTTCCGCAACCCTATGCAGGATCTTCTGAGGCAGCAGGTCCGGGTGGATCTCGTTGCCGTTTGCGAACGTGAGGCAGTGTTTAATGGCGTTTTCGAGTTCCCGGACATTTCCCGGCCAGTCATACTTCATAAGTATATTTCGAGTCTCGGAGTGTAATTCAGGGAGTTTAGGGCCCTTTGGGGTCTCTTTCTGAATAATGTGCTGAATCAGTGGCGGTATATCCTCCTTTCTTTTTCTCAGCGGTTCAATATAGATTGGTATCACGTTGAGCCGGTAATACAGATCTTCGCGGAACGAACCCTCTGCGACCGACTTCTCAAGCGGGGTGTTTGTTGCCGCAATGACCCTGGCATTCACGTTTATGTTTTTGTTTCCGCCGACCCGCCTGATCTCCTTTTCCTGGAGCACTCGGAGAAGTTTGCCTTGTGTGGACTTGGGAATGGCGCCTACTTCGTCGAGAAAGATGGTTCCTCCTTCGGCGGCTTCGAACAGGCCTTTCTTATCCACTGATGCGCCCGTGAATGCGCCTTTAACGTATCCGAACAATTCGGACTCAAGAAGCTGTTCAGGCAGAGCGGCGCAATTCACTGCGAGAAATCTTTCTTTCTTTCTGTGGCTGTATGCATGAATGGCTTTTGCGATAAGTTCTTTACCGGTTCCGCTTTCGCCAAAAATGAGCACCGTCGTGTTGGTCGGGGCAATTCGGGTGATGACCTTGCATACTTCCTGCATAGCCGCGCTTTCAGCGACGATGTTTTCGAATTGATATTTGCTGCTGAGTTGAGCTTTGAGATTTTTGTTGTCGCTCAGTGCCTTGCTGTATTGCAGCGCTCGATCTACGGTAATTATCAACTCGTCTACTTTGAAAGGTTTTGTAACGTAATCGAAAGCTCCTAGTTTCATTGCCTCTATTGCGTTTTCGATCGACCCAAAAGCTGTGAGCATAACAACGGCAACTTCCCGGTGAACTTCCCGGGTTCTACGAAGAAGTTCCATACCGTTCATGGGGCTCATTCTGATGTCGCTTATAAGCAGATCGAAGTGTCGCTT
Source organism: uncultured Victivallales bacterium (assembly GCA_964433435.1). Taxonomy (GTDB): domain Bacteria; phylum Verrucomicrobiota; class Kiritimatiellia; order UBA8416; family CAYSRM01; genus CAYSRM01. The sequence continues at coordinate 11,804 of CAYSRM010000018.1, read as the reverse complement.
GTTCAGCGCTTTCAAAGCCTTTTCACCGTCCCGGAAGGTTTCTACTTCGTGGTTTTCCGATTTCAGTATGGTGCTCAGCACTGTCAGTATACTGGCTTCATTATCGACTACAATTATTCGGGCCATCGGGCTATTCCTCAGACGTAAACCTGTATGTCTTTATTAAACATACTAGGAGAACGCACATTCTGTAGCAAGATAGAAACGTGGGGGGGCGAAAGGTTGCTGTGCGTGCCGAAGTTCCAGTGCCAAGGCGGGTCTGTGGTTGTTTTTAGCGTTTACCTTATGTATAATCTAAGTTTTATTTTGTGATTACTTCTTTTTGCGGGAGGAAAGGATATGAAAATTGGTTTTATCGGATGCGGGAAGATGGCAGAGGCAATAATTGCGTCCCTGATTCAATCAAAGATTGTGGGTGCGCATGAGCTCTTTGCCAGCGATGTTGATGCTGAAAGGAGGCGCATCGTAAAAGGGCGTTATGGGCTAAACATATATACCCGCAATGATGTTATCTGCGATATGGCTGATATTATCTTTCTGGCGACTAAACCTCAGAATATGGGTGAGGTTTTAAAGGATATCTCTGAGCATATCACGCCTGAGCATCTTGTGATTTCCATCGCGGCCGGGAAGACTATTTCTTTTCTTGAAGGCGGGCTGGATGAGGCCAGGGTTATCCGTGTTATGCCAAATCTGCCTTGTACGGTTGGCGAGGGAGTGAGTGTTTTCTGTTCGGGCAGAAAGGCTTCTGCGAAAGATCGGAGAAACGCTGAAAAGCTGTTAAACAGTTTCGGCAAGGTTCTTGAGCTGCCGGAAGAGATGTTTGACGCTGTTACGGCGGTCAGTGGTTCGGGTCCGGCGTTTTTTGCATATTATCTTGAAAAAATGATAGCTTCCGGGGTTAAGGTCGGCTTAAGGCAAAAGGATGCCATCGTGTTGGCGGAACAGACCATGCTCGGAACATCGCGCCTTCTAATCGAGCGGAACATAACTCCTGATGAACTCATAAAAGCAGTGGCTTCTTCGAAGGGTACGACTTCCGAGGGGCTCGCGGTGCTCCGGAAATCAGATATGGGTCAGATAATGGACAACACGATTGCCGCTGCCGCCAGGCGCAGCAAGGAATTAAGTTCGTAGGCGTAGGGGCGAGATGCACCTCGCCCGCCGCCAGCCGAGCAACCTTCCGTAATGTGCAACGAGTGTAATTGTGGAAAGGCTGAAACGTTTTTCCTGTGTCCCGTGCAACTGCTATTTAAGTGCGGCAGCTTCTTTTATGAGGTTGAGCCCCACAACTTCTCTCTGGATTTGGTTTGTTCCTTCGTAGATTTGGGTGATCTTCGCGTCGCGCATCATCTTTTCTACGGGATATTCCTTCATATAGCCGTAGCCACCGAGAACCTGTACCGCGTCGGTAGTGACTTTCATCGCTGCATCGGCTGCAAAGAGTTTGCACATTGCTGAGAACTTACTGTATTTCTTTGCTCCGCTGTCGATGTAACGGGCCGTCTGATACACCAGCGCGCGTGCTGCTTCAACTTGTGTCGCCATATCGGCGAGCATGAATTGAATTGCCTGGAAGGAAGATATGGGTTTACCGAACTGTTTTCTCTGCCGGCTGTACTTTACCGCTTCTTCCAGTGCTCCTGCCGCAATGCCCAGCGCCTGGGCGGCAACGCCCGGCCGAGACTTATCGAGAGTCTTCATTGCTACCATGAAGCCCATGCCTTCTTTGCTGATAAGGTTTTCTTCTGGTATCCGGCAGTCCTGGAAAATGAGTTCCCTTGTTGCCGAAGCTCTGATACCCATCTTGTTTTCTTTTTTTCCGAACTCGAAACCCGGCGTGCCTCTTTCAACGATGAAAGCGCTTGCTCCGCGCGAACCTTTGCTTCTGTCGGTCATGGCAATTACTGTATAGATCTCAGCTTCCCCGCCATTGGTTATCCATTGTTTTGTTCCGTTAAGAACGTATTCATTGCCTTCTTTCTTTGCCGTTGTTCTGGTTCCGCCTGCGTCGCTTCCGGCTTCAGGTTCTGTTAGTGCGAATGCGGCAAGTTTCTTTCCTGCCGCGAGGTCGGGAAGATATTTCTTTTTCTGTGCGTCAGTTCCGTAAAGCATAATGGGATAGGTGCCAAGCCCGCTGCCGGCCAGGGCCAGTGAGATGCCGCCGCAGGCTTTTGAGAGTTCTTCGACTGCAATTACGGTTTCCATCACTCCTCCGCCCATTCCACCGTATTCCTCATCGATTGAAACCCCGAACAGGTCCGATTGTGCCATGACTTCCACTATATCCCAGGGGAATTCCTGCTTTTCGTCATATTCTTCTCGGACGGGTTTTATTTTTTCCTCTGCTATCTGGGCACAGAGATCTTTTATCATTTGTTGTTCTTCAGTCAGTCCGTAGTCCATAGTGTCCTCCTTCAATCAATCCTTTCGGCATTTCCGCAAACGGGCAATCAGATGAATAGATCAGGCCAATAAGAATAAGATGTTATATGTATTTGGAAATGGAGCAAGAAAAAAGGCTGATGTGAACAAGACGTCGTCTATCCAGTGCTTAGGAGTAGCTGTCTGAGCCCTTTGGTAATTGAAAACCGGGGGTGGTATCCGAGTCGCAATGATATATTGGAGATATCGGATACAGAGTGCCTGATGTCTCCTGTCCGGGCGTTCTCGAATCGGGTCTGAAATTCCTTTCCAAACAGTTTGCTGAATGTATCAAGCAGTTCAAGCAGCGAAGTCTTTTTTCCGGTGCCCACGTTATAGACATGGCCGGAAGCTTCTGGATTCTGCATGGCAAGCAGGTTGGCCTGTACCACGTCTTTAACATATACAAAGTCCCGGGTCTGGTGTCCATCGCCGAAGACAACCGGATTTTTTCCTGATTTTACGAAATCAGCAAACCTTGAGATTACCCCTGAGTACATTGAGGACGGATCCTGGCGTGGGCCGTACACGTTGAAATAGCGCAGGCACACTGTTTCAAGCCCGTAAAGGTTGAAAAAAATGCGCGAGTATTGCTCGGTGTCGAGCTTGGAGAGACCGTACGGGGATTCCGGGCAAGGCTTCATGTCTTCGGTTTTCGGCAAGGCAGGATCATTCCCGTAGACCGCTGCTGAACTTGCGGAGACCATCCTTTTGACCCCGCTATCTCGTGCGGCAAGCAGGGTTTTGAGGGTTCCAAGGCTGTTGATGTCATGATTTCCCAAGGGGTCTTCTACTGATTTAAAAACAGAGACCAGCGCTGCCTGATGAAAAATGCCATCCACACCTTTTACTTCAGATCTTAGTGCAGCATCGTCTCGTATGTCGGCTTTGACCAGTTTTATGCCTTTGATATGGGCTATATTTTGTTCGTGTCCCGAGGACAGGTTATCGTAAGCGATGACTTCATGTCCTTCTTCTGCCAATGCCTCGGCGATATGGGAACCGATAAATCCGCAACCGCCTGTAATCAAGTATTTCACCAGTCCTGCCTCCGTTGTATTTCATATTTACTTTTACCAGACAGTAGATCAGGCTACGGGACTCTTCAAGCAGATTCATAGAAACGGGCTCTTGAGTTTTTCGCGGCTTTGGCATAGTCTCTTGGGAGTTTTGCTATTACAGCTAAAAAAAGGAGGAAAATATGTCTGACATACTGGATAGAATCAAAAGGGTTACTGCCGAAGTATTGAAGGTTGATCCATCGAACGTGAAGGATGATTCGAAGTTTGTGCAGGATCTTGGCGCCGAGTCAATTCAGTCAATCGAACTGGTTGCGGCTTTTGAAGAAGAGTTTGACATAGAAATGGACGAGGACGAAGCTTTGTCAGTAAAGTCTGTCGGGGACGCCGCAGAGTTCATTGACAATGTGATCAAGCAACAAAAGTAGTCTGGATTTGCGGCTTTCGGGCGAACAAAAAACATGAGCGGCGAAGCAGGGCAAGAGAAGGGAAGAAAAATGTCGGGTAGCGGGTATAGATCTCTTACGCAGGAAGAAATAGACAGACTGGGTCGGCAGGGATGCATATTTGCGGACACGGCCAGGGTTATGGTTGCTGAGGATTTTAATGTCCTTTTGTTGAAGAATGTCGTTTTTGAAGGTGAAGTTACGATAGGATCCTTTGCCGACCGTTCCGTTCCCTCGATATGCAATGTTGTATTGCGGAATGTTTCAGTGGGGAACGGCTGCATAATACGCAATATAGGCAGCCATATTGCCAATGCGTACATTCATGACGGTGCAGTGATTGAGAACACGGGAGTAATAGAATGCTGCGGCGAGAGTTCCTTTGGCAACGGAGTTGAAGTTTCGGCGCTTAACGAGGCCGGAGGCAGGGAAATTCTGATAACAGAGCACACCTCCGCCCAGGAAGCGTATCTCTCGGTTCTTCACAGAGGAGACCGGAAGCTATGCGCGCGGTTGCGTGAGATGGCACAGGCTTTTGCGGACAGCAGGAAAAGCAACAGATTGACTATAGCGGAAAAAGCGGTTATCCGGCATGTCCGCAGGATTGAAAACGTGAACATAGGACCTTACGCAACAGTTGATGGGGCGTCTATGCTCAAGGAGGGCACTGTCTGTTCATCTGATGAGTCGCCCACAACAATAGGCAGCGATGTCATTGCCGATGATTTCATAATTGCCAGGGGCGCAAACGTTTCAGACGGAGCCATGGTCAGCAGATCTTTTATCGGTGAAGGAACAAAAATCGGGAAGCAGTTTTCATGTGAGCAAAGTCTCATGTTCGCCAATTGCGAAGGGATGCACTCGGAGGTCTGTTCACTGTTTGCCGGGCCTTATTCGGTTACACACCACAGGTCCACGCTACTTATAGCCGCTATGACATCGTTCTATAATGCTGGAAGCGGCACCAACCAGTCTAACCACATGTACAAGCTGGGTCCGGTGCACCAGGGCATACTTGAGCGGGGTTGCAAGACCGGCTCTTTTTCATATTTGCTCTGGCCTTCAAGGGTCGGAGCGTTTACTGCCGTAATGGGCAAGCATTATGCCAACTTCGACACTTCCGATCTTCCTTTCTCCTATATCAGCGAGGAGGACGGAAAGTCGACATTAATACCTGGGATGAACCTGTTTACAGTGGGAACCATGCGCGATGCGGACAAATGGTCGAAGCGGGACCGCCGCAAACATGGGGATAAACTTGATCTGGTTATCTTTGATGTGCTTAGCCCTTACACCGGGGCAAAAATGATCCGCGGACACGAAATACTGTCCTGTCTACAGCAGGAAAGCGACAAGAAGCAGGAGTACGTTAAGCATAACGGCATATTGATCAAGCGTCTGCTTCTCCGGACTTGCGGACGGTATTATCGTATGGCGCTGGATATGTATCTCGGCGATATAATTCTTGGACGCCTTGAGGAATCGTCGCTTGAAGAGTTGAAGGACGATATTGCCCGGCTTGAGAAACCCGCGGATGGTCCGGGTGACTGGGTGGATATGTGCGGTATGTTGTGTACAAAAGAGCGGATGGAAGAACTTATTGCAGGTATTGTAGACGGCAAGGTGAAATCTCTGGACGAACTTGCGCTGACTCTGGGCGAAATATACGGCCATTACCGGGAGGATGCATTCTGCTGGGCTCTATCCGCTTACAGCAAGCTGAGCGGCGTATCGTTGTTGGATAACTTTGAACAGAATCTCCAGGCGCTTGCAGATGTCTGGAAAAAGGCTTCGCTCAAATTTTTCAATATGGTAAAAGGCGACGCCAGCAAGGAATTTGAGGATTTTTCAAAGACCGGCTTCGGGATAGACGGTGATGTTAAAGAGGATTTTGAGGCGGTCAGGGGCAAGATCGAATCCAACAGTGTTGTTCAGGGGCTGGAGGACAGAATCAGGCAGATTAACGAACGGCACCAGGAGATAAGCAGTAAAAAAAATAATTCTGTTGCAGAAGCAACGGACAGGAAGGGAGACGCTTCGTGAGGGTACTTATACACAAAGATTATGACAGGATGAGCAGATGGACCGCGGCATATATAGCTGAACGTATAAACAGTTTTGCGCCAACGAAGGACAAGCCGTTTGTTTTGGGACTCCCCACCGGTTCTTCACCCATTGGGACATACGAGGAACTTGCCAGGTTGAACAATGACGCCAAAGTGTCATTCAAGAATGTTGTCACGTTCAACATGGATGAATATGTCGGCATCCCGGAAGATCATCCGGAAAGCTATCATTCTTTTATGCAAGACAACCTGTTCAGCAGGATTGACATTCGGGAAGAGAACATCAACATACTGAACGGAAATGCTGGCGACCTTCAGGCTGAATGCGAAGGTTATGAGAAGAAAATAGCAAAATATGGCGGTATCCACCTTTTTCTTGGCGGAATAGGTCCTGACGGCCATATCGCTTTTAATGAACCTGGCTCTTCGCTTGGCTCGCGGACAAGGGTCAAGACCCTCACTTATGACACAATAGTGGCCAATTCCCGGTTCTTTGACAACGACGTTGACAAGGTGCCAAAGCTTGCCTTGACTGTCGGGGTCAGGACGGTGATGGACGCAGATGAGGTGGTTCTGATTGTCAACGGGCACAAGAAAGCCCTGGCTTTGCATCATATTATCGAAGGTTCTGTCAGTCACATGTGGACAGCATCAATGCTACAGCTGCATGAACATGGGATGGTCGTGTGTGATGAAGAAGCAACCGCAGAGCTCAAAGTAAGCACCAAAGACTATTTCGAGGATATTGAGAAAGAGAATATTTAACCCGCATATCTGACACAATTCCTGCTGCGAGCGCGGATAGCGCCACTGCGAGGAAACGAACTGACAAAACGCCGGATTGCAGTATGCCTATGCGGCTGCTCCTGCGTTTTACCAATTCGCACCCCCGCCGCAGCGCTTGCCACGCTCTCATTACGAAATCCTGTGAGATATGCGGGTTAAAGATGTGCAACCTGGGCTCAGGTTGAGTTGCAGGTATTGTTCAAATATTAGCTCCGGGAGGCGTAATTGGATTTTCACATTCTTTTTGGTGGTGTGGACATAGGGGCAGGCAGCGGCGCAAAAATCGGAATATTTGACCTAGACCTTAATTTGCTCGGCGAGACCGAGCTTGATGTTGAACAGTATGGCCGGAGCGCTGAGGAACTGGTTTCGAGTTTGTGGGCATGTCTTAGTGAAATGACCGAAATTCTTGGCGCCGCTCCTTCCAATATCACAGCGGCAGGCGTGGTTGGGCCCGGGGTTTACCTGTCTGACGGAACGATTGCCAGGGCTGTGAATCTTTCATCTCTTGATGGTGTAAACCTTAAGCAGCTTATCAAGGATAAACTGGGGATTCCTGCTGGATGCATGAACGATGCCGATGCGGGGGCATTGGCGGAATGGCGTTATCATCGCAGACAGCTTGTTTACTGGGTTCTGGGTGGTGGCTGGGGAGGTGCCTGGGTTTCGGGGGCTGGACAAATCAGAAATCTTCCGCAGAGCTGGGATGGCAATGATGGTTCGATTCATCCCGCGGCAGAGCCGGGTTATGTTTTGGCTCTCGATAAAGCCTGGCTGTCGTCAGTTTTTTCTGACGCGGGCATTTCATTTTCCGAATTCGAAAGGCTGTCGCTTCTGGAAAAAGGAACGGGAGCAAATGTGTTGTTGGGTCCTGATCATGATGCTGCCAGCGTAAGGGCCGAGTCAGTAGTTTCCGGAACCGGGCGATGGCTCATTATGCGTCTGCTTGCCGACAGAGGAGGAACGCTTACCAAAGGCTTAGAGAAAGAAGACGTTGATAAACTCAGAGATTCGTCAACCGCGGTTGAAGTCGTGCAAAAGGTCGAAGAAAGCCGTATACCCCTTTTGAAGGGTACTGACAGTTTGTTCGCCGCTGTTTTTGCTGAAGCTGCATGTATTTTACTGAAAAAGCTGGAAGAAGACGGATGTCCCTGGGACACACCTGTATTCCTGGCAGGTAAGCCGGCCAGAGCATTCTTTTCTTTTGGCGGTTATCTGTCTGAGCGACTTGGGGAGAGGGGCATAATGAACAGAATTTTTTTGTCGCAGCTCCAGAAACAGAATTTAAATCCAAACCTGGCAGGGGCCGGCTTTCTTGCGCGACGAGCATGGAAACGGGAACAGGACGAGAGGTAGTTAAGAATTATGGATCCAACGCATGTAGCCGAAAATTTTGCAGTAGAAGGCCAGCTTGTTACTGTTGACAGCTATGGCGCAGGCAATGTTAACGATACTTACCTGGCTATATTCAGGACTACTTTCTCCGAGGAGAAGGTGATTATCCAGAGAATCAACAAGACGGTTTTCAGCAAGCCTGAAACCATCATGACCAACATGCGGTTGCTTACAGAGCACGTTCACAGGAAACTTGAAAAAGAAAAGTATGAAGCCGATAGAATATGGCAGTTGCCCATGGTTATCCTTTCCCGTACCGGTGAAGATTGCCATAGGGATGAAGAAGGAGAATACTGGCGAGCGATAACCCGAATAGGTTCTGCCACATCCCATGAACGTATTACCAGCGCTGAACATGCCTTTGAGGCCGGCACCGTTCTCGGACAGTTTCACAGGCTTGTTGCGGACATGGACCCGGAGAGTTTGAGTTGTACTCTGCCGGGTTTTCATAAAACCCGTCTATACCTTGAAAGATACCATAAAACCCTGGAAGGGGGCAGCCTGCCCAAATTGCAGGGCAAATCGGTTGAGATTAAACGTCTGCGGGATTTCATTGATCACAGAAAAGACCGCGCGGGAATCCTGGAAGACGCCCTGGGCAAAGGCGAACTACGCGTTCGGATTATTCATGGCGATCCCAAGGTCTCCAATATCATGATCGACGATGTTACCGGGAAAGGAACCAGCATAGTTGATCTGGATACAGTAATGCCGAGCCTGATACATTTTGATTTTGGCGATGCCCTGCGGTCCGCGTGTAATCCGGCCGGTGAAGAAACGATGAACCTGAAAGACGTGTATTTTGACGAAGATCTCTGCGAGGCCATTGTCAAGGGATACATGATAAACGGCCGAAGGTTCCTTACCGAAGCAGATATCCGCTACCTGTATGACTCCGTATGGCTTCTTGCTTTCGAGCTCGGACTTCGTTTTTTCCAGGATTATCTTGCAGGGGATGTATACTTTAAGACTCGCTATAAGGGCCACAATTTAAACCGGGCCAGGGTGCAATTCCGGCTCTGTGAAAGTATAGAGCAGCGCGAACGAAGCATTCGGAATGTTATTGAGTCCAATGTTTAAGGACTAGCGCTTCCATATCTTCAGCGCGCTTTTCCATCAGATCCACCAGCTTGAACTGTACCCTGGCTCTTTCCAGATTGTGGTTCGGCCGGTGAATTTTGAAATAAGAATCGCCTGCAAGGTAGTCCGCCAGGAAGCGAATACCGATAGTAAAGGTTATCAGCCTTCCTGAAAAAGCCAGGTGTTCAAGCTCCGGTTTAGTGATAAAAGAAGCTTCTTCAAGATAACCTTTCGCCAGCGCTTCGAAAAGATCCATGCTCATATCAACTTTATCAGGATCCGGTTCATCTTCCATGCAGGTCGGTGTGGAGGTTCTGACCAAGTCGCCAAAATCATAAAGAATAGATCCCGGCATTATTGTATCCAGGTCGATAACACATGCCGCTTTGCCCGTTGAGTTATCTATAAGCACATTGTTAAGCTTGGTATCATTATGAGTAATTCGACGCGGAATGGCGCCTTTTTCCATGAGTTTCACCACGGTCCCTGTCATATCTTTCCTTTCTGATGCGAAGGCAATCTCGAGCTTTGCTCCGGCGGCCCTGTTGCAAGGATCTTCTGAAATCGCCTTTTCGAGGGCTTCGAAACGTTTTGGCGAATGATGAAAGAAAGGTATGGTCTCGTGAAAAATCTCCGGGGGAAGGTCAGAGAGCGAAGCTTCAAATGATCTGAACGCCCTTGCCGCTTCGTATGCCTGTTCGGGTGTCTGGCAGACGTCGTAGGAACTGGCATTTTCTATAAAGATATAGCAACGCCATGACTCTCCATCTTTCGTTTTCAGGTAAGGCGCACCTTCTTTTGTTGGTATCAGTGTCAGGACCTCTCTGTCAGGATTGCGGTCTTTATCGTTTTCAAGTTTTGTTCTTATGTGTGAAGTCGCGCGGCGAATGTTGTCCATCAGCGCTTCGACATTTTTGAACACGCTGCTATTTATTCGCTGGAAGAGCCATCGTCTGTGTTCCTTTCCTGAAGTTGCCGTTACGGTATAAGTATCGTTGATGTGTCCTGATCCGTAAGGCTCTGCCTCCAGAATTTCTCCGTTTATACAGAATTGAGATGCTATTTCCCTGACGTTTTGAATATCGGGTTTGTTTCTTTCAGCCATGCTGATCTCCGTGCCTGTGATTAATTTAACGATACATCATAATATTGTGCCTATTGGATTTGACAAGGATTGAGTGTAGTAATTCTGATTAAATGTGCCGAGTTCAGCGCAATTCTTGTAGAGTTGGCTCTGTGGGCCGGAATATGTGTTCTGAGAGCGCATGCTGCACCTGAAGGATGCGCACGCATACTGCAAAGAGCATGATGAGAATTGTCATCTTGAGTTGATTTTGTCTGGTATAAAGAGGATGTGTGTCGTTCAATGATGTATCTGCGCAAAGAGTGAGAGACACAGAGGAAAAGAGTTCAATGTCGGAACAGACTAATACTGTCTTTGTAACTACAACCGCCGTTTCAGAGGAAGAAGCCACCGCTCTGGAGGCTGTAGCCCTTGAAGGCCGTCTTGCAGCCTGTGTACAACGATTAAACATTGCCAGCGCATATTGGTGGAAGGGACGGATTGAGCGGGAGCCTGAGATTCTTCTCCTGATGAAAACAAGGGCTGATCTCGTTGATGAGCTGATTGAAAAGATAAGGCGTGAGCATTCGTATGATGTGCCGGAAATTGTTGTCTTTCCAGTTACAGGAGGGCTGCCCGAGTACCTGTCATGGGTCCAGCATTCTTGTTGTGTGCCAATGAAAGATGGTCAAGATGAATAACTTTGAAGCAAAAAACAGTGTTGGGATAGTGGAGACGCAGGTTGTGAAGATTGACCTGCCTTCGGAAGGATTGACGCTGGAAGACGGGTCGATTCTAACGGAGCTTCAAGTGGCGTATGAAGCGTATGGCGCCTTGTCTCCCGGCCGGGACAACGTTGTATTTGTCTGTCATGCTCTTTCCGGCGATGCCCATGCCGCCGGCTATCATTCAAAAAATGATGAAAAGCCCGGATGGTGGGACGAAATGATCGGACCCGGCAAGGGGATAGATACCAGCTTTTACCATGTTATTTGCGCAAACATTCTTGGCGGTTGCAAAGGTACGACGGGTCCCTCTTCTGTAAATCCGGACACTGGCAGGCCTTACGGGTCGGATTTTCCGGAAATCTCGGTAGGGGACATTGTAGACGTGCACTGCCGGTTGTTAAAACAACTGGGTATCAATAGGCTGGCTTCGGTCATTGGCGGTTCTTTCGGCGGCATGCAAGTGCTGGACTGGTCTATCAGGTATTCTGACATGATGGATCGCTCGGTATGCGTGGCCTCGGCGACGAGTCTTTCGGCACAGGCCCTGGCATTTGATGTTGTCGGTCGCATGGCAATAAACCATGATGCCGACTGGCAGGGAGGAGATTATTACCAGACGGGACGCAGTCCCAGTCAGGGGCTTGCCCTGGCCAGGCGGATTGGTCACATAACTTACTTGTCCCCCGGGATGATGACCCGGAAATTCGGCCGCGAAAAGACGGAAGACACCGATAAATCTTCTTTATCTCCTATATTCCAGGTTGAAAGCTACCTGAATTATCAGGGAGAAAAATTCG
>CAYSRM010000017.1:0-27469 GCA_964433435.1 uncultured Victivallales bacterium | reverse complement strand
TAGAAGGATATACCCCGGCGCCGAATATGTCATCAGTCCGGCAAATGATTGAAAATCTGCGCACACACGCAGGCATTCTCGATGCGGACCTCCTGAGCGAAGACAAACTCAACCCAGACCCGGTTCGCCACAAAGCATGGGAGGATATTGACGGCACATTCTTCGCTCTCGAAATAAGGATCCCGACACCATGAACCATAGTCTTCAAACATATCATCTGATATCCGAAAGGCGGAAAACACTGCTTGTTCTGCTTTTGAATGCTGCTCTCGCGCTTTTTTTGATTTTCGCTTTACTTCTGCCGTCAAAACGGCGAACCGAAAGGCTTCATTCAAACATAGATGAAATTGCCGACACTATCACAAGGCTTAAAGGCAGACGATCCGCCCCCGCGGGCGCCCTGCTGCAACGAACAAAAAAACGCGTTGAGGCGCTTGAACATAGATGGGAAATAGTCCGTTCCAGGGCGGACACATTCAAAAAAGATTCCTTTGTCGACAATATGGTTCCCGGCGCATCCGATAATCGTATAGACTTCAGAGTGGCTTTATACAAAGCACGTGAAAAACTAATTGCCACAGCCATTGAGGCAGACACCGAGCTGCCTCGACCCCTCGCACTTAAGGAAAGTGTTCCAGAAGGGAGTGATCCTGCTCTAAAGATGTGGCAGATTGCCTCCATCATAAAGATTCTGTCGACCATAATGGAGCATGGGGCTAAAAGCATAGATCACATAGAAGTGCTTGAACCACAAGAACACCCAAGCGAGAGCGACTTTTCGGCGTCGGCGTATGAATTCCCGGTTGCAGTTTCATTTAAAATGGATTTTGAATCGCTCACACAACTGATCGATCATTCGCTTTCCGGCGAAAACTTTCTGGCATGGCGGGCAATCAACATAGAAAAACAATCAAGGCATCCTGGAAGTCCGCTCCACGTCGACGCCATTATCGCAGCAGAACACTTAGGCATGGATCCGGGACATCCCTTCGTTGTGCCCAATCCCAAAGTCAATGAGGCGAACTGAAATGAGACTATGGCGCTTTTTTGCAAGCATCAACGCCCGAGCAGTAATGCTTATTATCGTCATGAGCTCATTGCTCTTATACTGGAACTTTTTCTTGTCGCCTACCCCGCTACCTGCCGATTCATACGAAGCAGTTGAGCTTTCTCGAGACGGGAATAAGCCTTCTAATCGAAAATTCAGAACGACCATTCCTTGGCAACCAGCCGTAAAAGGTAATGACAATCCTTTTTCTTCTGTTTTCCTGACTGAACTTGCGCGAAAGCAAAGGCAAGCTGAAAGACAGAGAGAACAAGAGAAAGAAAAGGCTAAGACTGAACCAAAGGCTAAACCAAAGACCAAACCAGAAACAGAATCCAAACCGAAACCGAAGCCTCCTTTCATCGTCAAAGAGGTTACACTGATATACAGGGGCACGTTGAGCAGAACCGACGGGCAAACAATAGCAATTCTGCAGTTGCCTTCAGGCGAGGTAACCCATGTAATCCCGGAACAGACCATTATAAATGATATTTTAGTGGAAAGCTTTACCCGGAACATGCTTGAGGTTATGCTTCCGAATGGAACAAACGCTGTAATTGAAGCCGGGCAAAAGAAAACTCTCAACTACAAAATTCCTCGGGAAAATGAAAAACAAGACAGAGAATAATGCTAACTCATCAACAGATTCGGCCGTAGACGGCGAAGTTGTCGAGCAACTCGCCCCGGTTCTGATGAAACGAGGCTATGTTTCCAGGGAACAGATGGACGAGGTGTTTCAGCGCGCAAAGTGGACCGACGAATCACTGTATGATATTCTCCTGAACGAAGCAATAGTCTCTGAAGGCGTTCTTCTCAAGATTTTGTCGGAATTTTCCGGAATTCCTTTCAGAAAGCTGCTCTACACTGAGATAGATTCTAATTCAACCCGTTACGTCAATTCAAGAGTGGCCGTCAGATATCACGTAATGCCACTGGGCGTAGAAAACGAAAAACTGCTCCTGGCATCGGATCGGATTTTCGATTCCACAACAGCGGACCAGCTCCGCCTGGTGCTTGGGTTTCCCGTTGAATGGGTTTTATGCACCCGTCATGATCTTAACCAATGCATTAAATATTTCTATGGCGTTGGCATTGAAACCTTTCTTCAGATGAATTCGGAAAGAGCAGATGGCCCGGCCGCATCCGCCTCGGAACGCGAAACAACCCACGTAACCGCGTTTGTTCATAGTATCATCGAAGATGCTGTAGATGCCAACGCAACCGATATACATTTTGAACCCTATACTTCGGGTTTAAATCTACGTTACCGTATTGACGGGGTACTCTCACGAGTGACCTTGCCTGAGGGAGCGCAGCAATACGGCAAAGCCGTAATATCGGCAGTAAAGGTAATGGCGCAACTGAACATTGCAGAGAAGCGGCTTCCCCAGGACGGCAGGTTTTCCTCAAGAGTTAACGGCAAAGATATCGATCTTCGTGTTTCAGTTCTTCCCTCTTCGCACGGGGAAGCCGTAAACCTTAGAATCCTTAAGCGAGAAGGCACTTTCCTGGCGCTCGAACAGCTTGGGCTGAGAGAAGAACAGCGACACGCCCTCGACGAACTTACATCTAATCCTCACGGAGTGATTCTTTTTACCGGTCCGACAGGCAGCGGAAAAACAACTTCTCTCTACGCTACACTTGCAAGCCTCAATACCGACGAAAGCAAGATAATAACAATCGAAGATCCTGTTGAATACGATATCAGGGGCGTGATGCAGCTTCAGGTAAATCCGGCTATAGGTTTCACATTCAGCTCCGGGTTGCGGTCGGTGCTCCGGCATGATCCGGATATTGTGCTCATCGGCGAGATAAGAGATTACGAGACCGCGGAAATCGCTGTGAGCTCAGCCCTCACTGGGCACCTTGTTTTCAGCACTCTCCATACCAATGATTCTGCGAGTGCCGTTGCACGACTTTCAGATATCGGAGTAGAACCCTATCTCATATCTTCCGGACTCAAGGGCGCCGTTGGCCAGCGCCTGGTTCGCAGAATATGCGATTCATGCAAGGTTCCCGCCGACTTGGACTCATCTGTTGCAGAGAAAGTGCTTGCCAACCTTCCCTCACTGAATCGCAAACAACGGTTCTATAAGGGAGAAGGATGCCCGGATTGCAGATTCACCGGTTACCGCGGCAGAAAAGCCGTCTTTGAAATACTCGCTATAGACGATGAAATCAGGAAACTTGTTGTCCAGCAGGCCTCCAGTTCCGCTATTATGGCCTATGCCGTATCCGAAGGTCTTCTGACATTGCGCAAAAGCGGTATGGCCTGCGCGGCTGAAGGGGTTACAACCATAGAAGAAGTCTTAAGAGTCACCTGAGCCGCAGCATTTCTTGTACTTCTTTCCGCTTCCGCATGGACAAGGCTCGTTGCGGCCGACTTTTCCGCTGGCCGACTGAGATCCATTGACATCCGGCCTGGGTAAAGACTGGCCGGCCCTCTCGTTCCTTATTTCCTCTGCCAGACGCCGAAGTTCCGGCAAAGCGTGCGCGTAGAACTTTTTCCAGCCGTTGCACAGTTGACTGACCTGTTGCATCCGACTGCCCCTGCCCTGCCGGTTCTTCGGACAGTCCCCCATGCACAAATCAAGGTATTTGCACGAAAGACATTCTTCGCCCAGTTGTCTTTTCCGCTCTCCGAATATCCGGTATGTCTCCGAATCACCCATTTCTTTCCAGCCTGTTTGTAGGATATTGCCAAGCTTCAGGCCGGGTTCCGCAAAGAAATCACAAGGATATACATCCCCATTGTATTCAACCATAAAGTATTGCCGGCAATCATGTCCCATGGAACATACGTTGCTGCTCCCTGTAACCAGTTTGTAAACAATGGAATCGAACAACCTCACCGAAACAGTTCTTGTATCGCCGTCCATCCATTCATCAAATATTCCGCAAAGAAAATCTCCCCACTGCTCACCATCTATAGCATACGGCAACAGCTTGCCGGATTTATCAAATTCCACGCATTCAATGTACTGGTGATGCAAAAAACCAAGGTCTTTAAGATAACGGTACACTTCGCGGGGGTGCTGCACATTAGCTTTTGAAACCAGGGTAAGGATATTGAAATCAACTTTGTTTCGTCTGAGCGTTTCTATCCCCTTGAATACTGCACTGTGCGTTCCTGATCCGTCGATATAACGCCTGTAACAGTCATGCATATTTGCCGGACCGTCAAGGCTGACACCAACAAGAAAATTGTACTCAGCCAGATGGGCGGCTAATTGGTCATCAATAAGCGTACCATTTGTCTGGAGCGCGTTAGAGACGTTGCAACCCGGAAATCCGAACTCCTTCTGATAAGCGGTTACTTTCCTGAAAAAGTCTACACCCATCAGTGTGGGCTCTCCGCCCTGCCATCCGAATGAATATGCAGGCTGTGGAGTGGCCATGTAGCTTCGCACCAGTTGCCGGAGCACTTCGTCGCTCATTCTGTGAGTCGTTACGTCAGGATACAGTCCGGCTTTGGCGAGATAAAAACAGTAGCTGCATCTCAGATTGCAGTCTGCAGACGCAGGTTTAATCAACAGCGAAAAGCTCTTCACAGTGCTATCTACTCCAACGTCACCATTGCCTTTAGAACATTAAGACGCTCGTCGATTTCGTCCATGCTAAGCTCGCTGAGCCGTTCAAGGCTGAACTCTTCCACGCCGAACGATGCCACTACAGCTCCATACATCAAGGCCTTCCTTATCGACTTCCGGTTTATTTCTCCGTCCCTGGCAAGCGAACCCATAAATCCGCCTGCAAAAGAATCACCGGCCCCTGTTGCATCCCTGATTTCGTTGACCGGAAAAGCCGGAATAATAAAGATGCTCCCGTCTGAAAACAACATACCTCCATGTTCGCCTTTTTTAATCACCACGTGATCCGGGCCCATGTCCATGATCTTTTCGGCACATTTCTTCAGGTTGTGCTCGTCCGTGAGAAGCCTTGCTTCACTGTCATTCAAACTTAACATATCCACGCGGCCGATTACGTCTTCAAGATCCTTCCTGCCTATGTTTATCCAAAGATCCATGGTGTCAGCCACCACAAAACGCGGGGATTTTATCTGTGAAAGAACATGCAACTGCAGTTCAGGGGAAATATTGCCCAGCAACACAAAAGGAGCCTCGGTATAGGCAGACGGAAGGTTCGGCGAAAAAGTCTCAAATACATTTAGATCGGTCGCAAGCGTGTGGCGGTCGTTCATGTTTTCTTCATAAACTCCGGACCAGCGGAAAGTCTTACCCTGTGCGATCTGCAGACCTTGCAGATCAATGCCGAACTTCTCATATTCAGACCGATGCCTACTGGGAAAATCTTCTCCAGCCACAGCTACCATGCCTACTTTTGTAAAAAACGAAGCTCCGGAACAAGCATAGCTCACCGATCCCCCAAGAAGCTCTTCTCTTTTTTCATGAGCCGTTTCTATCGTATCAAGTCCCAGAGATCCAACTACAATCAATTCCGGCCTTTTTCCAACTTCCTTGTTATTATCCATTCTCCCGAACTACTCCTTTCTGTTTGTTACCGTCCGCCATCACGCCCCGCAATCGTAGAATTCCTTCATCCATCGGCATATCTCAAATCTCTAAATGGAGGGACGAGCTCCCGCGAGTCCGATCACCTCTCCCAAGACTGATCTATGCACGCTCCGAGTCTGCCTCGGCTACAAGCTGCCCGATCATGCCGGCCTATGTTCGGCAGCAATTTCTTTGACCGTAACTTCCACATGCCTGACGTCCGATATTCCCAGTCCGCTGCTCATCGCTTCACGTATGCGGCTCTGCATCAGTTCACATGCCTCATGTATTTGAGGGCCGGCTTTTACCTTCAATTCAACATTGATGTCAATCGCGCGCTTGCGGGGTAAAACTTCCGGTCTCATTCGCATTACCGAAGGAAACTCAGAAGAAAGCCTGGCAATATAGTCTTCAATAGCCTCAGTGCTAATGCTGGTTGTGCCTTCTTCACCATCATAAGAAAGGTATTGTGGACGCTTCCCTCTCTTCAGACCAGAGGCAGCATATATAATGCCAAAAACAATCAGCCCTGCCCCGATCGCCATTGCCAGAGCCCTTTCCTGCAGCATATTATCCAGCGCCAGGCGCCACCATGATGCAGATGCCGCTGAAAGCACAAGAAAGAAGCCGCCCCCCAGAGTTACGAGTAAAAGAATGAGTCCAACTATCCTGTTAACAAATTTCATGAGTATCTTGCCTCCAATTCATAATGGTTCAATTGTTCCGGTGCAAAAGGCGCAACGGATCGCCCTGCTTTCTACGTTTTTTTTAAATATGTCACCAATCCGTCCAGCGCAAGCTTATAGCTGTAGCCGCCGAAACCCTGAACCTGTGCGAGGCACACTTCGGCAGTCAGGTTCTTTTGCCTGAAATCCTCCCTGGCATGAATGTTCGACAAATGCGCCTCAATACAGGGCAAACCGCACGCCGCAAGCGCGTCCCGCAAAGCAACACTCGTGTGAGTATATCCCGCAGGATTTATGATAATCCCGTCAGATTCACCTCCAGCTTGACCTATCCTGGTTATCAATTCGCCTTCTTCATTGCTCTGGTAAAAATCTATTTCAACACCCAACGACTCTGCATGCCCTTTCAACTTGTTGGATATATCCTCCAACGTTTCTGTGCCATACACATCCGGTTCACGCTTTCCAAGCAGATCCAGGTTCGGCCCGTTAATAACAAGAATTTTCACTATTAGCCTCCGCTGTCTTTCTTTTTAGTGCGGCCGTTATCTATCCCGCTACTATTCCGATGTTTATTCAAATCCCAACTTCTGTGAACCTCGTCACCGCGGTATTCCACTGTCCGGTGGTCTTCGGTCTTCACTGTTACAGTCTGCCCCAGAATGTCTTTGTCGATAACCTTGCCTTTTCCCTCGGGCCCCTCGACCCTGGTCCCTATCTTCGGGAGGAATTTATCGAGTTCCCGATAAGCATCGTACTCGTATTTCAGGCAACACTTCAGTCTGCCGCAGCATCCACCTATGCTGGTCGGACTAAGCGACATTCTCTGTTTCTTGGCCATCTTAACATTTATGGAAGCGAATTTTTTCAGCCATGAGCAACAACAAAAATTCCGCCCGCAAGGGCCGATACCCCCGATAATACCAGCCTCGTCTCTTACACCGATCTGGATGCCCCTGACCTTGCAGCTCAGATCCGAAGCGATATCCCGGCTGTATTCCCGGGTATCAATCTTCTCATCCGCCGAAAAGACAAGAAACAGAACAGATCGATCAAAACTATAACGACCCCGGACTATTCGTATCTCTATTTCGTGTTCCCTGGCTTTGGCTTCGCATTTCTCCAAAGCCATTTTTGTTCTTAAAGAACTTTCCGCGGCCTTTGACTGATCCTGCAGCGTGGCCCTGCGCAAAATCCTGGCCCAGTCGCCGCGTTCCTCATCTTCATTTTTCCCTTCGCGCAGAGAAACCACAAGTCCATACTCAGTGCAACCATCATGCTCAATCACACAATAGTCTCCTCGATGTATCGACATCTGATCCGGGCATTCGCACCAGACCCTCGGCCCGTCCTTTATTTCCACCTGTACAAGTTGATTCATCGGATTTCTCGAAAATACAATTTAGTCATTCCGTTTTCCGCCTTCAAACATGCGTCCCATACCGAAGCCGAAAACCACATCCTCGGGTATATTCCGTTCAAGTTTATCATTCATCTGCTCAATCATCCCGGCTTCAAGAATCGCCCGCACACAGCCCATGCGGTTGGCCTCGGACCGCAGAACATCCATGTTTTCAGCGTTGCTCACAAGCGACGGCTCGCCTCCTGCAGCCAGAACAGCAATATCCCTGTGCCAGTTTATCATAAATCGCAATATCTCGCTCCTTATTCCCTTGTAACGTGCTCCTGCCCTTGCATTAACTGTGTCACTGTCCACTTCCTGGCCGTTTTCTTGCGCCATGGCCTTCATGTACTCCTCAGCCTCTTTCTTAATGCTTCGCAACAGATTTGTGATCCGCGAAGCGTAACCAAAAGCCGCAATAGAACCGGCTCCCTTGGCCATCCCTACACGGCTTCTCAGTATTCCAACAAGTTCATTCCTCATTTCTTCAGACAGATTTTCTCCGCCTTCATGCAGGGAAATCCGCTGACACCTGGAGATGATAGTCGGCAATAAAGCCGAGGGAGTGTCGCTGAGAAGAAAAAACACTGTCTTTTCAGCGGGCTCCTCAAGGGTTTTCAAAAAGGCATTTGCAGCTTGGGTTCCCAACCTGTCGGCAGCCACAATAACCCCTGTCTTCCACCAACCGGCGTAAGCGGTCTGAGCCATGCCATCTCTTAGGGCGCGTATCTGGTCAACGGATATAATCCGGCTTTTTTTCTCAGGCTCCAGCCATTGTACATCCGGATGGGTCCTTTTGCAAATCTGCCGGCATACAGCACATTCCCTGCATCCATCATCTTCTTTCCCGCAGTAGATCATGAGCAGGATTTCTTCTATAATACCAATCGCTTCCCCGTCAGGCGGTCCTACAATAAGATATGCCTGGGCAAATCTGCCCCCGTGCCAAGTCTTTCTTAGATGTTTCAAGGCCTGTTCAGCTCTCACGGCCACCTCGTTTCGAGAAGACAATTTTGTTCAAGATGTGCCAGATTTCCGAATGAAGTTGGGCAGCAGACTGGCTTCCGTCAAGCACGACCAGCCTTTCCGGCCGCTTAGCGGCGATATCGAGATATCCGCTCCGTACTTTCGCGTGAAACTCACGGCCTGCTCTTTCCATTCTGTCGTACCCGCGGCCCGTGTTTGCTTGCCTGTCCTTGAGCCGTTTAAAACCTCTGTCAATCTCCACGTCCAGCAGGAAGGTAATCTCGGGCATACAGTTGCCTACGGCAAAATCATTCAGCTTTGTAACTGCATCCACGCCAAGCCCGCGCGCATAACCCTGGTACACAGTCGTTGAATCAACAAATCGGTCGGCAATCACAACCTTTCCCACCCTTAAGGCCGGACGGATAACTCTTTGCACGAGTTGCGCACGGCTCGCCGCAAATAGTAGCGCCTCCGCTTCCGGAACGATCGGTTCTTTCGCAAGATCGTGCTGCAACACTTTCCTGATCAGTTCTCCGGTCCTTGTGCCGCCCGGCTCCCTTACCTTCACAACCTCGCGTCCTGACTCGCTGAAGCGGGAACCCAGCAGTTCCACCTGTGTCGATTTTCCACAGGCCTCGGGCCCCTCAAAGCTGAGGAAAAGGCCCCTCAATTCTTTCGCCTTTTCACCTGTGTTCCCCCCGGAGTATCCTTTATCTGCCATCCCATCTCCTGTAGTCTATGCCGTATTGCGTCAGCTCGTTCAAAATCGCGTTTTGCTCTTGCTTCCTCCCGTTTTGTAACCATCTCAGTCACTTCCTCGGGCGTCTCTTCCTCTTTACTCATAACACCAAGAACACTATCCATGTCGTCAAGCGCTGATAAAACCGAAGCAGCCGCAGCAGGCTCTATGCTGCCGGAAGCAAGCTCTTTGTTGCCTCTTCTTATCATCTCGAACAGACTGCTTAAAGCCTCGGGCATGTTCAGATCATCGTCAAGCGCCACTTTGAATCCATTCAGTCCAGTTTCAGCCCATTCAGGAGCAGGTCCGCTCAGGTCCCCGCCCGATTTGGCTATGTCTGCGAGTGCGCCGCGAAATTCCTCTATACGTCTTAAAGAAGAACGGGCCGCATCACATGTATCAAACGTGAAATTCAGCTCTTGACGGTAATGCCCCGAAAGCAGAACATACCGGACTTCTTCACCTGTGTAGCCCTTTTCCATTATCTGGCGAAGCGTGTAGAAATTGCCTGCGGATTTAGACATTTTTTTCCCCTCGACCATAAGATACCCGCAGTGCAGCCAGTAACGAACAAACTCTTTTCCCGTCGCCCCCTCGCTCTGAGCTATTTCGTTTTCGTGGTGTGGAAAAATATTGTCAACACCCCCGGTATGTATATCGAATGAGTCACCAAGATATTTCGAACTCATGGCAGAACATTCGATATGCCATCCCGGCCGGCCTTCACCCCATGGCGATTCCCACTTCACATTTCCGTCCTCTTCGCTCCAGGCTTTCCATAAAGCGAAATCGGCAACATTCTCTTTGTCATATTCGTCCTGGGCAACCCTGGCGCCAGCCCGAAGCCCCGAGACATCCAGATGAGCAAGCTTGCCGTAATCCTTAAACTGAGACACATCAAAGTACACCGACCCGTCCTGGGACACGTATGCGTAACCCTTGTCAAGCAATCGTTCTATAATATTGATCATGGCATCAATATGCTCCGTCGCAGAAGGATAGAATTCCGCTCGCTCGATATTGAGCCGGTCAATATCCTCAAAAAAGGCGTCTTTGTACCGGCGCGTGTACTTATCAAGTGTCAAATTCTCAGCCTTCGCTCCGCGTATAGTCTTGTCGTCAACATCAGTCAGGTTCATGACCTGTAGCAATTCAAATCCGCAAGATTTCAGGTGGCGCCTCAATATGTCTTCAAAAACGTAGGCTCGAAAATTTCCGATGTGCGCGTAATCATAAACTGTCGGCCCACAGGTATACATTCGAACCTGCCCCGGAATGAGCGGTTCAAATTCATCAATTTTTCGGCTAAGCGTATTGTAAAATCTCATATCCCTTTTCCCCGGCTTTATCCTTTCTCGATTGTTGCCACAGCCATTCCCGCCAGGCCTTCTCCTCTGCCAGTGAAGCCCATGCCTTCAGTAGTCGTGGCCTTTATTCCCACGTCACTGCCGTCTATTCCGAGCATTTTGGCAAGTCGGGAACGCATTTCTGGAACATATCCGGCTATCCGTGGCTCCTCGCCAATCAGAACCAGGTCGATGTTTGCCACCTGATAGCCCTTTGACCACAGAATATCAACAGTGTGACGCAATAGATCCATGCTGGAAGCATCCTTGTATTTCGGGTTTCCAGGCGGAAAATGGGCTCCTATGTCGGACTCTCCTGCCGCGCCCAGAAGGGCATCCATCAATGCATGAATCAGCACATCCGCGTCTGAATGACCTGCCAGACCGCGGGGCGATGCAATTTTCACCCCCGCAAGAAACAAGACGCGCCCCGACTCAAAACGATGCGCGTCAAAGCCTATTCCTGTGCGTATATTACTCATGGTCTAACTCTACAGTCTCTGCCGGATAAACTCAAGCCGATCATCGTAATAGATTCGCACCTGTTTGCACTTCGGGTTGAAAAGAATATTGACTCAAGACGTATGCCATGCAAACATGCATTCTTATTCGATAAAGACTGCCATAAAGGGGCGAAATGTCTCTGGATACAAACAAATTACTTGAATTCTACAAAAAACAGGTCTACGGCGACTTGATGCCTTATTGGATGCGACAGGTCGATCATGAATATGGCGGGGTTCTGAACTGCCTCTCAAATCGCGGAGACAAGCTGCTGTACGATCATAAATTTGTATGGAGCCAGGGTCGCTGGGCATGGCAGACATCCCGGATATATGAAGAGAGCCGGGGTAAAGTCGATGAAAACACACGTGAATCCTACCGCCGGACTGCTGCGGATACGGTACGCTTCCTGATGACTCACGCAAGGCTGGAAAATGGCAATTGCGCTTTTGTGCTTTCGAGGGACGGGAACCCAATAATCCTGGACGAGAATGGCTCAGCACGAACTCGTCGCGAGAATGAAGTTTATGATTATAGCATCAGCGCCGATATCTTTGCTCTTGTCGGGGTCGCCGAATACGCACGCGTCATGAAAGACGAAACCGCCTATAAATGGGCCAAAGATCTTTACTTGAGCTGTAAGCACCGCAAAGAGACAGGCACCGCTCGCTCAGACTACCCATACCCCATCCCTGACGGCTATCGTTCTCACGCTAAGCCCATGGACAATATAAACAAAAGCAATGTCATAGCCCCGTCATCAGAATTGTTCGGCGACAAAGAACTGGCAGAATCAGTGCGCGAAGACGCTGATAAGGCGATCGACACAGTCCTTAACCGGTTTGTACAGCCGTCAGGTTTAGTGCTTGAACACCTCGGGGACGACTATCAGCCGGTAAACACCCTGCTGGGCCGGTATGTCAACCCCGGGCATACTATCGAAGATATGTGGTTCATAATGCACAGGTTGATGGAGAAAGAAGATACCGAACAAATCGAACAGGTAGCGGAAGTTTCACGCATCACCCTGAACAAGGCATGGGATGAACTGCATGGCGGCATCCCCCAGTTTATGGGGATTGACGGTAAACAACCACAGGGACCGCTTGCCGCAGAACTTGAGGAACACCCGATGATAGTTAAATTAAAATCCCTGTGGGACAAAAAACTTTGGTGGCCCCATTCAGAAGCTCTTTATGCTCTGATCCTCCTTAATTACCTTACAAATCAAAAATGGATTCCGGAAGCATACAACAGAATGCACGAATACACATTCAGTACTTTCCCGAATCCGGACAAATCTATTGGCGAATGGATCCAGATCCGGGATAGACAGGGCAAGCCTGAAGAAGCAGTGGTTGCCCTGCCCGTCAAAGATCCCATGCATATCGTCAGAGCTTTTCTTTTTGCAATCAATGTGTTAGAAAAATCTGCCTGAAAATTGGAAACAGTATCAAGAAAGGACATATCGATGAAAACTGCATTAAACCTCCGCTCAACCTTAATGGTAACAGCAACTGCTGCATCATTGATGGCCTGTTCAGCGCCTGCTCATGCTGATTCGGCAAAACTCGACTACCGTGACTTGTTCCGGGGATACAAGGCATATAAAGTAACCCTGAACGAAGCCGGAAAGGCCGTACAACTTGATGAGCGGGTTTTCAAGTTTGGTAAAGAAAAGGCAGGGGTGATTATTACCGATCCAATAAGCATTGTTCCCTCACAGGCGGGCATTGATATCTCAGTCCCCGTGTCTAAGCTGGATGTATCCATCGAAGGCCAGGTCCCTGCTTCGGCCTCCATCTCCGCATCACTGCGCGCCGGCGATCATCCATATGACACCACAAACTGGAGCAATTGGGAAAAACTGCCTCGGCTTTCCACATCCCTTAAAAATATCAAGGGTGATTTCGTACAGTTAAAAATTGAATTGGCCGCATCAAAACAAGATGCAATACCCTCAGTCTCCAGCATTGCCATGACCGCACATTATGCCGACGAACCGCAAAGCCTCCAACGCGTCGGAGTCATTCAATCCGACATTCAGCGCATTGTGGCCAGTCCCATAGAGTTCAAATACGAAAAGCCGGACCACCCTGATCTTGTCAAGTTTGCCGAAAGCATAAAACTTAATGAAATCGTTGCCGACCAACCAACAGACTTCGACAAACTTGTTAAACTGATGGATTGGGTGGCCGCCTGCAGAAACGACAGAAAAGAACAAAGACACCGAACCGAGGGCGGCTACTATGCATGGGATATAGATAAAGTTTTCAGCATGGAGCAAGTCACTGAAAACGGCAAAAAAGTAATCAAACCGACAATATACGGCCACTGCATGAGCTATTCAGAAGTCATGATATCGGCAGCCATCGCGCTCGGATACAAAGCCCGGCACATGGTAGACCGGGGATTCAGGGATATGTGTCATGAAGTCGTGGAGGTATGGGTGCCTTCTCTGAATAAATGGGTATACTTCGATCCGTCTTTGAGCAATTATTATTATGACAAAGAAACAATGGAACCCCTGAACATTATCCAGATGCATGATATTGTAAAAGATACTTTCCTGCCTGAAGGAAAAGATATGAACTGGTTTTTTCTCCGCAAAAGCCAAGAAACAAGAGAATATGTCAAAAAAATCGGAGGCCAGACACCGATAGGTTCGCGAATGGGAGATTACCACTACGGCAAACCGGCTGAGGAAAATTATGATTGGGGCTGGCGGCACGGTTACCTTGCCGCAGGTTTCGTACAGATGACACCTAGAAACGATTTCGAATCGCACCCGGAAGCGAATCCGAAAAAATTTGGCGGTTATGCGGGTTACGCAGGATATCCGTACTGGGTAGACGAGAAGACACCTCCGAAAAAGGGAGTAAATAACTGGTATACGCGCATGCGAGATTTCTACTGGACTCTGGACCAGGCATCTTTCCGGCTATCGAAGACCGATACCAACGATGATGCTCTGCTCGTCAAGCTCGGCAACAGTATGCCCTTCTTCAAGGAATACAGGGTTGAGATCAATGGTCAAAGCTCATCAAGTAAAAAAGACAGACTTGAATGGCAGCTTGAGCCCGGCATGAATACCCTGGCGGTATCGCCGGTAGACAAATATGGACAGTCCGGGACTCCAAGCTCCGTTACCGTTGTGCTTCATGAGTAGATGCTGACGGTAAGAGGCTTACAACCGCACCAGAAGCAGGGAAACCGCCAAAGCTGTGTCTGCGACCGATTACATAGTAATCTCTTTGTACCTTGCAGGGATAATGGCTTTTGGCCTCTTACGGCTGTCCAGGAAAACACTGCCATCTGACTTTCACCTTGCCGGAAGAAGCATGGGGGCCTTTGTAATCGGGGTCTCCACTATGGCTACAGCCTTCAGTGCTGTTAATTTTATAGCGTTCTCCAGCGAGATCTTTGCCAACGGTCTCTACGTCCTGATGGTTCTGCCCGCATTTGTTCTCGTTGCATTCCCGGTTGTCAAAACCATTATCCCATTCTATCACAGACTCCGCCTTACGAGCGTCTATGAACTGCTCGAGACTGCTTTCGACCGCAGGGTCCGACGGCTCGCAGCCTGCATTTTTATATCCTGGCGGATTGCCTGGGCATCCCTTGTGCTTTACGCTCTTACCCTTGTTATAGGTAGACTTTCAGGTCTGAATACGTACCTGTTAATCGCCGCGCTCGGGATGTTGACAACTATTTATACGGCTACGGGCGGCATGCGAACCGTGATGATAACCGACGTTGTTCAAGTTCTGATCCTTATCGCCGCGCTTGCAGTTGCGCTTTCGGTGACTACCGGAGCCTTCTCCGGTTTTTCAGGAGGTGTTGAGAGCATCAAATCGCTTCAGCTTCTCAGGCCTTTCCGACCAATCGACTGGAATGTCCTGCATGTCGACCCGACAGCCAGAATGACGCTGTGGTCCTGTATGATCGGAAGCTTCGTCGCTTTCCTGGCACGCTACGGGACCGACCAGATGGTAGTGCAGCGTTACTTTACTGCTCGCAATCTGACTTCAGCCCGCAGGGGCTTTATCTTAAACCTCGTTTTTCATGTGTTTGCTCTACTGTGCCTTGCAGTCTTCGGGCTTACCCTTCGCCACTGGGCAATCCAGCATGAAGCCGCCCTGACTGGTCCTGACGCACTTGCGTGGTTTATCTCTGTCCTGCCTCCAGGACTTACAGGACTCCTGGTCACCGCTTTGCTGGCCTCAACCATGTCCAGCATTGATTCCGGGATACATTCTTCCAACACCTCTTTTGCTTTCGATATCCTGAAACGCAGTTCAATGCAGTCAGGTTCCGAAGACGAACGGCAAGGTTACAAGGGCTATGACAGGCTTGTTACCATAGCCTTCGGAGTAATTGTGACCGGCCTCGCCTGCGCAATAGGACGCCTCGGAACAATCTTTGAGGTTGCAAACAAAGTGATTAACGCCATAGGCGCGCCTCTACTCGCGCTATTTGCGGTGTCCCTCAAAAACAACTGGAACAACACTATGAACAGCCAAGGCGTCTTCTGGGGCGGAAGCGCAGGATTTATTGCAGCCATGGCAACCAGCCTGTTCGTCAGCCCCCTGGCCCTCCACTACTATGCAGTTATGAACCTCCTGGTTCCGATTATCCTGTGCTACTTTGCAAGCGTGATATTCTCACGCGGCCAATGTCAGAAAACAGCCTCATAGCCGATATTAAAAGAACGCCCCGGCTCTTTGTAGAGGTTGCCTCGATAAGTGGCCATGTAATCCCTGTAGTCAGCGTCAAACACATTCTCCACGCCTAAAAACAACCGGCAATCCCTTTTACCCGCCGACCACCGCCAGCCTGCGTCAAGATTCAGAACCATCCAGGCGTCGGCCTCCGCAACACCTTCGGGAGTCTGATCCTGGTCTGCAGCAAACTCCGATTGCAACTCGACCCAACCCCCTTGCTTAATCGTTTTTTTTACTGAAACGTACCCATTAACAGGCGGAATGCCCGGCAGGTATTCATCGCGAACAGTATCCCTGCCTTCGATAAATGTCAGATTGCCGGATGTCTCAAGACCAGGCACAATAACTAACTTTGAGCTGAACTCCGCGCCTTCAATTCGCGCTTCACTGACGTTAGCGTTTCTTATAATTCCGGGCTCATCCATCCGCTCGCTTATCAGGTCGTCAAGATAATTGCCAAACACAGTCAAAGCAAAGAGACTGTTCGCGCCAGACCATTCGAGCCCTGTTTCCACAAAAGCTGAAACTTCAGGATCAAGTGCAGGATTCCCTAGCTTGACAGCGCCCCCGCCAAGCTCGAGAAACTGAAAGCGTTCGTCCAGACTTGCAGCCCGATAGCTTCTCGCCGTAAGAGCCTTTATCGAGAGTTTGTCTGTCATTCTGAATGCTGCGCCAAAATGCCCGTTCCAACTGATGTCTGTTTCAACATCCTCGTCTATCCTTGGCGTTGATTCGTTATCCACACCTATGTGATCAAGCCTTGCGCCAAAATTAAACGTTAGCCTGTGGCTAAAGGAAAAATTGTCTTCAGCAAAAACACCAGCGGAATCATAAACAGCATCCGGCAAAGGTTCATCCCTTTTCAACCCTCCGTTTCTAAGCTTTTTTGTTCTTGAACCGTCATATGTTCTTCTCCATACATCAACACCGCCGGCAACAGTATGGCCAGCGTAGACCAGCCTGTTAAACCAGCGCAACCCATACGTATCATGATCGGCGCCAGGACTTACCTTTTCAACCGGACTGTCTGAGGGGAATCCGTCGATTCTGACCCTTCGTTTTATATACTGATAGTAAGCATTCAGAGTTGATTCCTTCAGCCGTTTACCGGAAGGCTCAGCGCTATAGATGAGACTGGCTAGTAAACGGTCAGCCGAAGGATACGTCACATCCGCCCTCTCAGGAAGCGGAGCCGTTCCAGAACCTGGTATACCAATTTCCCATCCTTGAAAATACTGCAAATTAGCCTCAACCCGATGTCCCGCCCCAGGCCTATAGCCCGCCTTTACACTGGACTGCGCGTCTGTATACTGCGAATTGCCGACTTCATCCCCGCTGCCGTCTTCATACGCAGCATAGTCCCTGTAACTCTGGCTTAGAAAAATGTAATGGGTGTTGTCACTGAACTGCCAGTTCGCGTAACCCTCAAAACCCTCAGGATTGCTTCCTGCCCCCACAAACACCTCTTTGCTTGACTTAGGAAGCGCAGAAAACTCCGGCTTTTTTGTTAAAACGCTTACGACTCCGCCAAGCGAGCCGGAGCCATAAAGCGAAGATGAAGGCCCTTTCAGTACTTCAACCCGATCAATATCTCTCACCGCCACCATTCCGAACCGGGCCCCCAAAGCAGTAGATGTATTAACCCGGCAACCGTCCACCATCATTATCACCGACTCCCTGCTCAATCCACGGACAGAAAACTCAGATCCCCATGAACCGTCAGACACAGAGTTTACACCGGAAACATAATAGGAGAAATCACTTACGCCCGGCTCTGAACCTCCCTTGAACATTCGTCTGTCTATTACAGAAATACTGCCCGGAGTCTTCGATAAGGGCGCTGGATATCCCCTCGCGGTTACTGTAACATCAGGGGCATTACTCAGGGTATTCGTTTTTCCGTCGGTCATTTCGCCGTTTGCAACTGAATATCCGGATACAATCAAACAGGATAATAGCCCAAAGCAGCATGCAGGCCACACTTTCATCGGTTCTCTTCGTCGATCTGTTTGTGAATTTCCCGCAAAAGATCTTCCGGCTGCACCGGTTTTTCAAGAATCGATTTCACTGGCAGCCAGTCCTCATCAGCCTCGAATTTGAAAGGGATGTGCATCGCTTTTCGCATCCCGGTTAAAAGTAAAACAGGTGTTCCTTTCAATTCAGGGTGCAACTGTATCTCGCGACTGACATCAAAACCCTCAGTGTTATGAGACATCATGACATCCATAATAATCAGGTCCGGTTTGTATCCGATTGCCTTGGAAAGGCCGCTCTGTCCGTTGTAAGCAGTGGCCACCATATACCCTTGACTTTCCAGCAGATCCCTGTTGGCTTCAACAAACTCCGTGTCGTCATCAATCAGAAGTATCCTCTTTGACTCAGTCATCTCGTGCACCTCAATCCTTTTTCTCTTTAACCGCTTTTTCGATTTCCTTTATCAGCCTCCTCGGCTGAATGGGCTTCTCCAGTACACGATCCACCGGAAGCCAGGTATCGTCCGGTTCAAGCCCTCTCGGAAGATGCAGAGCTTGAGCCATACCTGTAACCAGAAGAACCTTCATGTCCCGGAGTTCAACGGATTCTGGAATCTTTCTTGCAACCTCAAATCCTTCAGTATCAGTGGCCATCATCACGTCGAGAATCATGACATCCGGCAAAATTTTCTTTGCCAGCTCCAAACCCGCATGCCCTTCGTGTGCCACATGCACTTCATATCCAAACGGCTCCAGCAAATCCTTGTTCGACTGAGCAAAATCAACATCATCATCTACAATGAGGATTCTGGGGCTTTTACTCATTCTGTCTCTCCATCCGGATCGAATCCATATTTTTTCAGGATCGGAAGCACTTGATCGGGAGTAACATTTCCGTGCACTTCATCGTTAACAACGACTACAGGAGCAAGCGCGCATGCGCCCAGACACCGGGCGCTTTCAAAAGAGAACTTGCCGTTTGAGGTTCTCTTCCCTTCTTTTACTCCGAGAAGCTCTTGCACTCTATCCCTTACCCTGTCGGCGCCCCTTACAAAGCAGGCTGTTCCCATGCATATCGTTATCCTGATTTCACCTTTGGGTTCAAAACTGAAAAAATGATAAAAGGAAGCCACTCCGCTAACGCGCGCCGAAGGGATATTCATAAGTTTGGAAACCTCGTCCATGTGATCCTTCGACAGGTAACCCACTTTGTTCTGAACCTTCTGGAGCACCGGGATCAAATAGCTCTCGCTATGCTCCTTTGTCCTGCAGTTCTGAATGTACTCTACAATTTCCTGCGGCAGTTCTTTCTCAGCTCTTTTCATCTTATACCTCGCAATTCACTGGGAGTATATTTAGTGTGCAACAATTCATGAGACTTCTCCCCGTTCGGTCGTCCAAGGAACTCATCATATAGAGAGACTATTTCCGGGTTTTTATGAGACTTTCTCAGTTCCTGACCGGCGTCTATCGAATACAGGGCCTTCGCTCTCAATTTCGTGAGTTCCGGATCAAGCACGTACGTTCCCTGCGGAGGATATGGTTGACCTCCACCGCCAACGCAACCTCCAGGACATGCCATGATTTCTATCAGATGAAATTGCTCCTCGCCGTTTATAATCTTTTCCAGAATACCCTTGGCATTATTTAAACCATTAGCAACCGCTACCTTTACCTTTGTCCCTTTAATATCAATACTTGCGGAGCGAGCCCCATCAACACCTCTGACCTGAACAAAATCCAGATCGGGACAATCCTCGCCGGTCACAGTCTCATATGCCGTACGTAATGCAGCCTCCATTACACCGCCAGTTGAGCCGAATATCACCGCCGCGCCAGACGAAACTCCCATGGGAGAATCAAATTCACCATCCGGCAGATGGGCAAAATCAACCCCGAGCGACTTAGTCATCCATATAAGTTCCCTTGTTGTCAGAACCGCGTCTGTGTACGGCTTGCCCCATGGCGCTTCATGCTCTTTGCGTGCAGCCTCGTACTTCTTGGCAGTACAAGGCATAACCGCCACCATATATATCTTCTCTGGATCCACTCCTGTCTGTTGGGCATAATATGTTTTCACCAGTGTAGACAACATGCTCATCGGCGACTTGCAAGTTGAGGCATTGGGTATCAGCTCAGGATAAAACTTCTCGAGGAAAGCAATCCAACCGGGAGAACAGGATGTAATCAGGGGCAAGCCTTTCCCGCCCTCAAGCCGTGCAAGAAACTCCACAGATTCTTCCATAATTGTCAGGTCTGCTCCAAAGTTTGTATCAAAAACCTTGTCGAAACCCATAAGTCTCAGCGACGTCACCATCTTTCCAGTTGTAGGTGTGCCGGGGACAAAACCGAATCCCTCGCCTACCGCAGCTCGTATGGAAGGCGCAGTCTGCACAACAACATGCATGTCCGGATCAGACAGAGCATCCAGTACCTCTTCGGCGCTGTTATTCTCGATCAAAGCCGCTGTCGGGCAGACATTAACACACTGGCCACAGTGAATGCAGACAGAATCAACCATGTTTCCCTCATGAGCCGGCGCCACCCTGTTTTCAAATCCCCTGCGTTGCTGACACAGGTTGCTTACACCCTGGACCTCCTCGCATACTCTTATGCATCGTCCGCATAGAATACACTTCTCGGGATCCCTTATAACAGCAGGCGAAGATGAATCACGCTCGATTCGCTTACGCTCCCCTTGGAAAAGCCTTTCTCTTACTCCGAGGCTGTAAGCCAGATTCTGCAATTCGCAGTTTCCGTCTCTCTCGCATGTCTGGCAATCCTGGGGGTGATTGTCCAGAATCAGTTCCAAAATGTCGCGTCTTAGTTTTCTGAGCTGCGGCGAGGAAGTTCTCACCTTCATTCCCTCCGAAACCGGGTAGGAGCAGGAAGCTACAGGCTTCCGCGCTCCTTCTACCTCAACAATGCATATTCTACAAGCGCCTAGAATGCTCAGTTGGGGATGATAGCAAAGCCTGGGTATCTTTATTCCAAGCTGGTCCGCAGCCTGCATGATAGTCATGCCTTCCCGGGCTTCTGTAGCCACCCCATCTATAATAAGATTAATCTTTTCATCCATGTTCTTATTTCCTCAGTACAGCTTCAAACTTGCACGCTTCATAACAATTCCCGCATCTTATGCAAGTAGTCTGATCTATTGTATGCGGCTTCTTCCTCTCACCGGAAATGCACTCCACGGGACAAACTCTTGCGCATACAGTGCATCCCACACATTTCTCCGGATCGATTTCAAACCTGAGCAACGCCTTGCATGCTCCCGCGGGACAAGTCTTCTCCCGTATATGGGCTTCGTATTCATTGCGAAAATGCTTTATTGTGCTTAGTACCGGGTTCGGCGCGGCCTGCCCGAGCCCACACAGAGACGTCTGGCTAATTGTATTAGCAAGCCTTTCCAGCTTTTCTATATCCCCTTCTTCGCCTTCGCCTTCGGTTATTCGCGTAAGAATCTCAAGCATTCTTTTTGTTCCTTCACGGCAGGGCGTGCACTTTCCACAAGATTCATCCTGGGTAAATTCGAGAAAATATCTTGCCACATTGACCATGCAACTGCTTTGATCCATCACGATCATACCCCCGCTGCCCATGATGCTTCCAGCCTTTGCCAGCGTCGCATATTCAATCGGTGTATCCAGCTCAGAGGCGGGAAGGCAGCCACCGGCCGGCCCGCCCGTCTGGACCGCCTTAAGTTCTTTACCTCCCTTGATACCGCCGCCTACCCCGTAAACAACATCTCTTATCGTAGATCCCATAGGCACCTCAATAAGGCCGGTATTGACAACGTCCCCTGCCAGAGCAAAAACCTTCGTTCCCCGGCTGTCTTCTGTCCCTATGGCATTGAACCATTCTGCGCCGTCAAGAATTATAACCGGTATGTTTGCCAACGTCTCAACATTGTTGATGACTGTGGGTTTTCCCCAAAGCCCTGACACTGAAGGATAAGGCGGACGGGGACAAGGCATTCCGCGATTACCCTCTATGGAAGCTATTAACGCGGTTTCCTCTCCACAAACAAAAGCGCCCGCTCCCAACCGCACTTCTATATCAAAATCCCATGAACTGCCCAGTATGTTTCTGCCAAGAAGTCCAGCTTTTCTTGCATCGTCAAGAGCTTTTTCCAACCTTTTGATTGCAAGAGGATATTCCGCCCGTATGTATACAAAGCCTTTTGTAGCGCCCACGGCGTAAGCGCCTATCATCATGCCTTCAAGGATAGTATGCGGATCGCCTTCAATGGTGCTCCTGTCCATAAACGCGCCGGGGTCGCCTTCGTCCGCGTTGCAGATGATAAATTTCTCATCCGATTCCTGGTCTGCTCCTATCCGCCACTTTATTGCCGTCGGGAAGCCACCGCCTCCCCGTCCTCTCAGGCCGGATTTTTCAACAGCCTTAATGACGTCCTTCGAAGACATTCCGTCTAAAACTTTGCATATTGCCTCGTATCCCCTCACTGCTAGATACTCATCAAGACTCTCCGGATCAATTACCCCGCAATTCCTTAATGTTAGTCTTAACTGTTTGCCAAAGAAACCGATATCGCCAAACAGAGGAAAAAACCTGTTTGCTATCTTGTCGTCTTCCCATAAAAGACCATCCAGCACCCGGCCTCCCTGCAAATGCTCTGTAATCAAACGTTCAATGTTCCCTCCACTCATATTGCGGTAGCAGACATTATCGGGATAAACAAACGCAAAAGGACCATGCTCACACATTCCACGGCAGGCAGATGTGGTAACAAGCACTTCTCTGGCAAGACCATGCTTTTCAAGAGCATTCTTAAGCTGCTTTTCTGCTTCTCCGCCTTTATTGGCCGGACACGTTGTTCCGCACAGACTTATAACCTTTTTTACATCTGCAGCCATCGACTTGCCGCGTAGAGTAAACTCTCCGAGCACTCGCCCCTCCTTTACGTGCAAGTTGAAAATACTCTCAGCTTTGTCCTTATCCACCTTTACGTATTTGGCCGGTATTTCGCCCCGGCGTATAACCAGAACAACAGGTTCCATATCACACCGGCCCGAACATCCCACACGATCAAGCGTTACATCCATATCCGGCTCGCGGGCAATCAGATCTTTAAGCCTCCCATAAACACTTTCGGCTCCGGCCGCGTTTTCACAGGTAGCAGAACCAACCGTAATCCGCGTGCCGGCCTTGAATTTTCTTTCAAACAGCCGACGAACGGCCTTCTTTCGCTTATCCGTTATCTGCTGTAGAGATGTCATGTATCTTCTTTCCTTTTCTGATTCTTATATAATGGAAGCGTAAAAATAAGTTCGGTCCATTCGCCTGGTTCAGATTCAGCGCGAATAACGCCGCCATGAGCTTCAACTATATTTCTGGTAATAAACAGGCCCAGACCTGTCCCTTTTTGTTTCTTCGCCGTATCAGATTCTTCCAGCCTGCTGAACTTCTTGAATAACTCACCCATGCGCTCGGGGGGTATTCCTTCGCCTTCATTCCTCACCCTGAATTCCACATAGTCGTCCACCTGCTTCGACACAAGGTGAATCGAGCCCCCTTCTCTGCCATACTTGTAAGCGTTGCTGATCAGGTTTTCAAAAACCTCTCTCACCATATTCTTGTCGGCAAATACTACCGTGTCTTTCCCTATATCATTGTTTACCCTCATATCCTTGCCTGACAATTCCGCCTCCATGGACTCGAGTATTGGTGCAACTATTTCTTCATCCACGTCCACACGGCTCTTAACCGGTTGAAGCTCGGAATTTTCAATTCTGGAAAGATTCAGGTAGTGCCTTACCATTTCTACGAGCCTGCTGCTGTTGAAATCTATCGCCCTCACAGCCTTCAGTTGTTTTTCGTTTAACTGCCCCAGTTTCTGTTCTCGCAACAGATACACATAATTCATAACTGTGGCCACAGGACTCTTCAGTTCGTGCGATACAAATCCAAGCATCTCCATGTAACTCTTGTTTAAAGCAGTGAGCTTCTCCTCACGCTCGGCAAGTTTTTCTGTCATCTGATTAAACGCATGAATCAAAGCGGAAGTTTCATTACAGGCATGCTCCGTTGTCACCGGCGGGGGCTTGGACCCGTTACTCATGCTGTTTGAAGCTGCCACCAGCCTGTGTATCGGCTGCGCAAGACGTCCTGCCAGGACAAATGCAACCACCAGCGCAATAGCCAGTACGAACAGAGATAGAAAAACATATGCAACCGCAATTTTATGCGCTGTATTATCAAACGGTTTCTTCAGAATGCCCACATAAAGCATCCCGATTATCTCCCCGAACCCATCCCGAATAGGCTCATAGGCCGAAATATACCAATCATCGACTACAAAAGCATCCCCTATCCACGGCTTGCCGTTATCCAGAACCTTGTCGGCAACTTCCTTCGAAACTCTCGTGCCAAGCGCCCTGTTTCCATTCTGTCTTCGCACAGTAGTCGCGATCCGGCTGTCATGGAGAAAAATCGTCGCAGTTCCAACTGGAACTCCTTTGTACTTCTCGTCTTTGTAGACGGAATCATGAATCCGATCTATCAGGTCATGGTTCCTGTTGACCAGCTTACCGCCGTAAACCACCCCCACAAGCCTGTTGCTCAGCATAAC
This sequence comes from uncultured Victivallales bacterium, assembly GCA_964433435.1. Lineage (GTDB taxonomy): Bacteria > Verrucomicrobiota > Kiritimatiellia > UBA8416 > CAYSRM01 > CAYSRM01. The sequence goes on along the minus strand of CAYSRM010000017.1, from coordinate 2,972 downwards.
GGGCACAGCAGCTTCCATGACCATCCCTCTGGTTTCCACGTCCCTGACCGTTTTTCTGGCACGAGGAGTGTCTTCAAGTTCAAGAAAAGCCTGTTCCTCAAGTCCAGATGCTTCACGTTGAAGCTGCTTCCCCGGAACAAGCACAGCGCAACTGTAAGCTTCCCCTTTCAAGGCGCTCGCTACCGTAGGGTCCGAAGTCCTGTAATCACCGACAGTATACGGCGGCATGACGCGAAGCATAACCTGACCCTTTGGAGACAGCAGGTTAAGATAATCCATGTCGAAATCCAGCCTGATCTGTTCAAGCTGCAATCTTACCTCGGGATCGTCCCACTTTTCTTCGGCGCATGCAGTGCCTACAACTCTCATCTTGGCAGCCATCCGCATGATAGTTTCCAGCTCATCAAGCTGTTTGCGGAAGACAGACCAAGCGCTTGATAAGTCCAGGGTAACTCTCTTCTGTGCCTCGTCCAAAACCCGGCCATGAATAATTTTTACACCCACAAAAGCAGACAGGATGCTGAAAATTACAACAACCAGAGCAAATCCTTTAAATAGCTTGAGCTTGAGCATCTTACATATTTCTCCCAATATTCTTGCGCATAGAATATGATTCCCGGGGTTATTAAGTCAAGTGTAATCGTTAAATTTTTCACGCTTTGCCAAATTCTGGACAGTTGACCAGACAAAACGTATCCTTGCACCATTGAACACTATCTTGCAATATTGATTTTTAAATTCCAGTGTCCGCTGTTGTGTCAGCAGCGCTGGCCTGTGTTTTTACAAAAAACTGCAGCGCATCGCAAAATAGACGGGAAAACATGAGCACTTCAACACGGATAACCCTGTGAAAGCATTCAGACAACTTATTGAGAAAAACCGGTTATGACAAAAGTCTCATCTATACGCGCCCGCATTATTCAAATGGATATTCTCGCGGGACAACCGCAACGTAATACCACCCGGATCATCAGCCGTATTTCCAGAGCCAGAAAAGACGGCATACAACTTGTTGTCTTTCCTGAAATGGCTGTTCCCGGCTATCTCGTTGGAGATAACTGGGAATGTCTCTCCTTCCTGGATGAATGTTCAAGGTGCAACGAGCAGATCAGGACAGCTTCGAAAGATATAATAACCGTTTTCGGCTCTGTCGGGATAGATCCTGATCGCAGAAACGAGGATGGACGGGTCCGCAAATACAATGCACTATATGTGGCGGAAAACGGGAAATTTCAGTCCCCTCAAACTCTGCCGTACAACTTTGCTGTCAAATCGCTCCTTCCTGACTATCGTGAATTTGAAGAGACAAGGCACTTCTACGATCTTCGAAAACTTGCGCTGGAAGAAAATCGCCCCCTGGAAGACCTGATTGTCCCTGTCAAAACCAGCCTGGCTTCACTGGGATGCATACTATGCGAGGACGCATGGGATATAGACTATAACTTCTCACCCCTTGAAATACTGGCGCAAAAAGATACCGACCTTTTCGTGAGTATCAGCGCATCCCCGTTTACTCTCCACAAGAAACATAAACGAACCCGCGTTTTCTGCAATCGCACAAAAAACCTTGGCAGACCATTAATCTACGCGAATTGCGTAGGCATCCAGAACAACGGCAAGTGTGTGTTTACTTTCGACGGTGACTCCACAATTTACGACGGCCATGGCAATTGCCTCAAAACGGAAGAACCCTTTACAGAGGCCGAAATAACTCACGAAATCCCGCTTGATCAATCCGCTTTCGGCCGCCCTTGCCGGCCGGTCCAGGATGAGACAGGCGATATCTACAAGGCAATCAGTTACGGCACTAATAGATTTATGAATCAGTGTGGGTTGGACAGAATTGTGGTGGGAATATCCGGCGGTATCGATTCTTCCGTGGTCGCCGCTCTTTACGCAAAGCTTCTGCCTCCAGAACAGCTCCTGCTTGCAAACATGCCCAGCCGCTACAATTCGGCACACACCAGAAGTCTTGCCAAAAAACTTGCTGACAACATCGGTTGTCTCTATACCGAGGTTTCAATCGAGGAAAGCTGCGAAATTACACGCAGCCAATTGGATGGGCGCGTCGCAAGAAATAATGAAGACACGCTTAACCACAAGATCACACTGAGCACTGGAAATATGGAAAACGTTCAGGCTCGCGACCGTTCATCACGTGTCCTGGCCGCGCTTGCTGCTGCCTTCGGAGGAGCGTTCACTTGCAACGCGAATAAATCCGAGGCTACAGTAGGCTATACAACTCTGTACGGCGATCTTGCAGGATACTTTGCCAGTATTGCCGACCTCTGGAAAGCGGAAGTCTACGATATGGCCCGATATATCAACGCCGAGGTCTATGGTAAAGAAGTTATACCTGCCGGCTCTATCAATGTCGTGCCCTCTGCTGAACTCAGTTCATCACAGGACGTCGACAAAAACCAGGGCGACCCGTTTTGCTATCCCTACCACGATTGCCTTTTCCGGATCTGGATTGAATCGTGGAACAGAACAACACCCGAAGAAATACTCGAATGGTATGCCGCCGGCATACTCGAAGAGAAAATCGGCTACACTGGAAAAATAGACAAGCTTTTCTCCGACGCGGAGGCATTCATAGAAGACCTTGAAAAATGGTGGAACGCTTACCAGGGGCTGGGCCTGGCAAAAAGAATTCAGTCCCCCCCAATCCTTGCAATCAAGAAAAGAGCCTTCGGATTCGACCTCCGTGAATCACAGTTGCCGCCCTTCTACTCCTCTCGGTACCAGGAAATTAAAAAAACGCTTCTTCCCAAAAGAAGCTGAGCGCTTATCCACTCCTATCCCAACTCCACTCTCCTCCCCCCCCATCTGTAAAGTGCCTGCTTTTACACAAAATGTTTGCAGGACCTCCCAGTTTTCCGTAAATGAAGCGACGAGCTTCCACGCGTCCGTCTCCCTCTAACCCGCATATCTCACAGAATTCCTGCTGCGAGCGCGGATAGCGCCACTGT
>CAYSRM010000016.1:0-28261 GCA_964433435.1 uncultured Victivallales bacterium | reverse complement strand
AGGCCAGATCGCTTAGAAAGCGTGTTATGTCTTATTTTCGTGATGCCACGCTGCGTAGCGGTTCGCCCAAGCTTCGAGGCTTGGTCAGGAGTGTCAATGATCTTGATTATATTGTTGTCCGAAACGAAGCTGAGGCCGCATTGACCGAAGGCAGGCTTATCAAGGATTACCGGCCGAGGTACAATGTAAGCTTCAAAGACGATAAACGTTTTCTTCTCCTGAAGGCTTATCCGGAGCATGATTTGCCGCGTTTTGAGCTTTCGCGGATAAAGCGCGAAGACGGGGCCGTGTATTTCGGACCGTATGCCTCATCTGCTGCAGCCAGGGCAGCCCTTGATTTTGTCGAAAAAACTTTCGGCATAAGAAAATGCACTCCTCTTATACCTGACGAAACAACTTACCAACACTGTATAAACGACATTGTGCGGTTCTGTTCAGCTCCCTGTGTGGGAAAAATATCTGCCGCTGATTACCGCCAGAGGTTTGAAGAGGCCTGCGCATTTCTGAGGGGTGAGCGACGGAAATACCTCAACCAGATGAAGGAACGCATGGAAAAAGCGGCAGACGAGATGCGGTTCGAGGACGCCGCTGCAATCAGAGACACTTATCTGCTGCTGCGCGAGGCGGTGAAGCGAAAGAACAGGATATCTGCTACTCCTGAAATGCAGAAAGATGAGGCATGGCGAGGACTGGAGGAGCTGAAAGATGCTGTTCGGATAAAAGTTCTGCCTCGAGTTATTGAGGCCTACGACATATCCAACATATCAGGAAGTTATTCGGTGGCAAGTATGGTGTGTTTCCGCGACGGTATGCCGAACCGCAACAGGTACCGGAGGTTTCGTATAAAGACAGTGGAAAGTATAGACGATCCGCGCATGATTGCTGAGGTTATTAGCCGGCGCTTTGAAAAACTGCGCAGAGAAGAAGCTGTTGCACCGGATCTTGTTGTTATTGACGGTGGGAGCACACAGCTTGCCGCCGCCAGAAGCAAGCTGAATTCACTTGGTATGGAACGGGTTGTTTCCATAGGTCTTGCCAAGAGGTTCGAGGAGATATATCTCCAGCCGGCAGGGAAACCGCTTCGGCTTCCCCCTGATTCTGCGGCTTTGAAAGTTTTGAAGAGGATAAGAGATGAGGCGCATCGATTTGCCATTGATTATCATCGCAGGCTCAGGAATAAGCGTATCCGGGAGTCTGTGCTTGATGACATCTCCGGCATAGGTCCTGCAAAGAAGCGGCAATTGCTTGAGCGCTTCGGGTCTGTGAAACGCATCATACAGGCCGACGAAGTAGAGATTGCAGCGGTGCCGGGGATAGGAGCAAACCTTGCCCGTCTTATTGTCAATGAATTAAAGCCAGCGGACGATGCCTGATTTGATGAAGACTCTCGTGGTAAAACTGAGTTCGTTTGGAGATTTATTCCATGCTTTGCCTGCGCTTAACCAGGTAAAAGATGGCCTTGATTGCGAAATCACGTGGGTGACTCAGAAGGAGTATGCCGGGGTGGTCCGGTGTTTCAAGGATGTGGACAAGGTTATTGAGTTTCCCAGGCATGAGCCGTTTAAGTCCGGGGTTTTTCTCAAGGAGCTGCGCGCCGAAAGATACGATCTTGTGCTGGACATGCAGGGACTGCTGAAAAGCGCGTTTATCACAGCATTTTCGCGCGGTGAAAGGAAGATAGGCCCTTCGTTTCATCGTGAATGTTCCGGCATCTGCTATGGAGAGATCGCAGGGAGGCGAAATAAGGAACGGCACGCAGTCGAGGAAAACATGGACTTTGTTTCGCACCTTGGACTTGAACAGAAGAAGGACAGGTTTTTTCCTGTTGATTTTCCGGATGTTGAAATATCCGGAACAAGGCCGAGGGTAGCCATTCTGCCCTGTTCCCGCTGGCCCACAAAGAACTGGCCTCGCGATTATTACGCCGAAGTCGCTGGATATCTGCAGGAGACTGTATCGGCAACCATCTTTTTATCCGGCGCTGATGTCGACAGGCCGGAATGTGATCTAATAGCCGAACAGCTTTCCCGGGAGGCGGTTAATGTTGCCGGCAGATATTCGCTGGCTGAGTTGGGCGGTTTCCTCTCCCGGATGGATATTCTGATAGCCAACGACTCCGGCCCTGTCCACATGGCTGCTGCTGTTGGGACTCCCGCAGTGGTTCCCTTTGGCCCGACTTCTCCGGAAAGAACCGGGCCATATGGTAAAGAGCACACGATTCTTTGCTCATCCGAAAGCTGCAGCCCCTGCTTTTCGAGACGATGCCGAAGAGGTGATATACCATGCATGCGGGGCATCAAACCTGAGGAAGTTCAAAAGGCCGCTGTTGCTATTCTCGAAAAATTATATAAAACTCAATAAAACAGCAGCGACAAGCGTATTACTTATAGACAGCGGATTCTGAAAAGTTCCGGAAAGGAGGCGGTGATGTTCAAGCATGTATTTCCAACAGTAATGATTGCGGCAGGCTTGTTTTCAGTCTGCGGCATAGCGGAGGCGAGGATAAAACTCGTGGCTCTGCCCGAACGGGCGGATACGGTAATACGGCTGGATAATCCGAGCCGGACCCTTATTGAAGAAGAGCGGACGCTTACTCTCCAGGAAGGCGTCAATAAAGTCGACTTCTCCTGGAACGGAGTAAGCATAGACAGCGATTCAATAAGGTTGAAGCTTCTTTCGCATCCCGAAGACGTGAGTTTGCTCAATGTAAGCTACCCGCCTGATGAAGCCGCGCTTGTGTGGGAGCTAAGCAGCAAGGCAGCCTACGAGGAGAAGGTGCGGATCAGTTACCTGCTGCATAACATTGATCGCTTGATTACTTACAAAGGGATTGCCGACAAGGGTGAGACGGAACTGGACCTGAAAAGTTTCATTGTTCTGCGGAATTTCTCGGGTGAGGACTTCAAGAATGCAAGCGTGGTGCTTGATTACGGACAGGCCTTTGAACGGGGGATAAGGCACGAGGAAACAAAGCAGCTGCTTTTTTTTAAGAAACCTGGCACGCCCATCGAAAAGGTGTGGACTTTTGATGCTGCGAAAGAGCCGTGGGATCCGGAGAAAGTTAACGGCAACGTCGGCATCCCGGTGAGCTACAGGGTCGGAAATACAAAGAAGAACAACCTTGGCGACAACGCCTTGTGGGGCGGAAAGGTTCGTGTATTCCAGAAGGACGGCCATGGAAGCACCATATTTCTGGGTGAAGACCGGAGCGGGCTTGTGCCGGTCGGTGAGGATATGGAGATATATATCGGCGACAGCCGCGATATTGTTGTTACGCAGCGAAAGATGCGGGACCGCAAGATCAATGTGCGGCGAAATAACTCCAACAACATAGTGCTCTACGATACCGACGAAGTAATCGAGGCTAAAATAGAGAATTTCAAGGATACAAAAGCCGTTCTTACCATGCTTCAACATATTCCGGGGCAGTGGGATATGGAAGATTGCAACATTGAATACGAGAAGAAGGATGCCAACACCCTTGAATTCGAGATCGTGCTTCCGGCACAGGGTAAGAAGAAGCTCAAAATGCATTATCACAGAAGGAACGTGAGATAGGAGGACGGAAAATGAAAAGAGTATTATATACAGCGGTCATTATGCTCCTGTCGATTTCTTCGGGAGACGTTTTCGGAAAAGTGGATCTTGTTACGCTGCCCAAGCGGGATGCGGTCCAGGTCACTATTTACAACTCGGCTGACATGACCCTCGTGCGGGAGCAGCGGGATCTGACTTTAAAAGAAGGCGACAACGACCTTCAGTTCTCGTGGGCCAATACGCTGATAGATCCGACCAGCCTGGAGATGCTCCCGAAAGAGCATGCCGACAGGATTGATATCCAGGATCTGACTTATCCGCCGAGGGCGAAGAATGTCGGATTGTGGAATATAGACAGCCGTGTAGGCGGCAAGGTGCCCGTTGAAATCACATATCTCACCAGCGGACTTTCGTGGCGGGCTTTTTACATGGGTACAATGACTCCGGATGAAAAGCACATGAAGCTTCAGGGCTATGTACGCGTGACCAACAACAGCGGGGAGGATTATGCCGACGCGAAGACCCGGCTGATCGTAGGGAAAGTCCACATCCTGGATAAAATAGCGCAGCTTGCGCAAAGGAAGTATCCCTATGGCACACCCCGGGGGATGCCCCGGAGTGAAGAAGAAAGAAGGCAGAAGGCCGATCAAGTTCGGCGGGAGGCAGGGGTGGTAATGAAGGGCCTCAGCGCTGCCAGGGCTCCCAAAGAGGTTAAAAAGGAGGGGCTGAGCGAATATTTCCTCTACACGATCGAGGGCACCGAAACCATACCTGACGGCTGGTCCAAGCGGCTGCCGAGTTTCGAGGAGGAAAGCGTTCCGGTGGTGAACCTGTACAAGCACGAGCAGAAGCGGTACGGAAATGGTGTTGTGCGTTTTTTGAGTTTCAAAAATGACAAAGAGCATAACCTGGGTGATACGCCTATTCCCGGCGGCATGCTGAAGGTCTATCGAACCGTGGACGAACAGGATCACCTGTCTTATGAAGGACAGTCGAACTTCAAGTACATCCCGGTTGGCGAGGATGTTGAACTGAATCTCGGGAGAGTCAGGAACGTTGTTGTGGAACCCGCTCTCATGGATTACAAGACAGACAGATACCTGTTCGACAGGCACGGGAATATATCCGGATGGGACGAGATAAGGGAATTTAAGGTCGAAGTCAAAAACACACGTCCAGTGCCGGTGAAGATTGAGATTACCAGGAATTTCGATACTCAGCACTGGGATATCAAGAATCGGGGCGACCACGGGAAGTACAAAAAGGTCGATCTGGATACCGTGAAGTATACGCTTGGTCTTGATGCCGGCGCAAAGAAGGAATTCTCATATATTCTGACGACTCATCACGGCCGGAGAGCAGAGTGAAGAGGATTTAACCATGAAGGGCATGAAGTTAATGAAGGTTATTCTTCCTCCATGCCCTTCATGATCTTCATGGTAGAAACTTTTACTGTCCGGTGGCTTCGAAAGGCACGTCGCCGACTTCTTTCTGTTTGCGGTCAAGTTCAGCGGTGAGTTTCTTTACCACATCCGCATAGGCAGGATCGTTGTAGACGTTATTCATTTCCATAGGATCTTTTTCGAGATCGAACAGTTCCCATTCAGGCGAGAGTTCGATTACGTCAGTTCCAACTTCGGAACCACCCGAATACATGACCTCTTTATCTGCGCCTTTTTGGCCGCAGCCGTCGCAGTAGTAATAAATCAGTTTATATCGCTTTGTGCGGATGCCGTAATGCGCCGCTACGTTGTGATCGCTGCGGTTCATCCAGTAACGGTAGTACATGGAATCCTGCCAGTCCTCGGGTGTCTCGCCTTGTGCAAGACCGCGGAAGCTTCTGCCCTGGAATTCTTCCGGTGTGTCCGTGGAGCAGTAGTCAAGAAACGTGGGAGCGAAGTCAACATTTGTGATTATATCCTTGTTAGCGCTGCCGGCCTTGATCTCTTTCGGGTAGCGCATTATGAAAGGCATGCGAAGCGATTCCTCGTACATGAACCGTTTATCATACCAGCCGTGGTCGCCCAGGAAGAAGCCCTGGTCGGAAGTGTAAACAACAATCGTATTTTCTGTCAGGTTATGATCATCCAGATAATCAAGCACACGCCCCACATTGTCATCAACGCTTGCGATGACCCGCAGGTAATCCTTGATGTACCGCTGATATGCCCACTTTCGCAGTTCCATTTCAGACATATCACGATTAATCCGGCATTTGAGGTCATTGGTATTCATGTGTACGCCTACGCGCATACGCGCCGATGCGGCCGGCGCGGCCCTGTTTTCGTATGTATCGAAAAGAGTTTCCGGTTCGGGTATAGTCTCGTTGGCATACATATGCAGATGTTTCTCGTCAGGTTCCCATTCACGATGAGGAGCCTTGTGATGGTAGAGCATGCAGAAGGGCTTGCTTTCGTCTCGGTTCTCAAGCCAGTCGAGGCACATATCTGTTATTATGTCGGTGACATATCCTTTCACTGTTCTCCTGGTCCCGCCGTCAGGGCCTTTGAAGATGAACATCGGGTTATGATAGAACCCCTGTCCCGGCAGGACGGCCCAGTCGTCAAAACCGGTCGGGCAATGTTCGGGGCCCTGGCCGAGATGCCATTTCCCGAAGATCGAAGTCTGGTATCCCTGTTCCTGAAGCAGCTTTGGGAAAGTTGTAAGACGGTTGTCCATGTGTGTACGCAGGGTAGTGACCTCGTTAACATGGTTGTAAGTGCCTGCGAGTATTGCCGCTCGGCTTGGGGTGCAGATGGAATTAGTACAGAAACAGTTGTCGAAGCGGATGCCTTCGTTGGCGATTCGGTCTAAGTTCGGAGTCTTGTTGATTCGGCTTCCGTAGCAGCTCATTGCGTGGGAAGCGTGATCGTCGGTCATTATGAAGATAATGTTCGGTTTGTCTGACGGCATGTTCGTGTCCTTCCTGTGTTATGCTGGCCCTGTCTATTTTCGGGCTGCCATAGAGCTTAAAAAGTATACGCGTAAGAAAAAGATGCTACATAAAGCGGGCGTAAGTTCAAGATTTAACTGCCCCGAGCCTGTAGCCTTTTTCCTCCAGGATAAAATCGTATCCTTCCGATTCGTCTATAAGGCAGAGGATACGTTTTGGCTTGTTGTGAATCCACACGGCAAGCACTTCGCCCGCGAAGATAGTATGGTCGCCCGCAGTCATCCGGCCTGCCAGCCTGCACTCCATATTCGCCACGCATTCCTCTATGAGCGGGGCGTTTATGTGTTTGCCCCTGGCCGGTGTAAGCCCTGCCTCTTTGATCTTATCTGTGTTCCTTCCGCTTCTGGTTCCGCAGATTATTGTTGCCCTTGCCAGATCTTCGCCGGGCCAGGCAAGAACGAATGCGCCGGAGTCGGCTATGAGATTGTGTGTAAAACGGGATGGCGCAACGCTAATTGCCATAATTCGAGGCGAGCCGGAAGCGTTCATTTTCCAGCCAAGCGGACAGATGCTCTGTTTGCCGTTAGATTCCGCGACCGCCCATGCCACCCTCGCCGGACGTTCACAGTGGTTCTTGAATTCATTCAAATTTGACTCTCTCATTGCGTTGTCCTTTTGTTAAACATGTGTGTCTATTGCGCGCTGTATCCTACTGACACTGCAAGTGCGAGTAGACATTTACTTGATAATTTTTATGAGTTCCCGGAAACGGGGATGATCCGCTGTTCCCATTGCCTCAAAGAGGAAAGTCTCTACACAGGTAGAAAGGATATGTTGTGAACGCAGACGGTCAAGGGCAATATCCCTGTCAATTGCCTTTCTGGACGATACACAGTCTGCTATAATTTCAGGCTTGTACCCCCCAGCTTTCAAATCAACGGCGCTGAGATATATGCACACGTGTGTTTCAATGCCGCAGAGGAAGACATGATCCCGTCCCGAATTTTCCAGTTCTGTCATGAACTGTGGTTCTCCGCAGCAACTGAAACTTTTCTTATGGACGGGCTGTTGTTTTGCCAGCAGGTTTTCAAGTTCCGGAACGGTCCGGCCCAGCTTATCAGGCGCCTGCTCTGTCCAGATAACGGGTATATCGAGCATAAGGGCTCCTTCGATCGCATTGGCCAGATTCCGGACAAGAATATCTTTTTCGTGCATATGTTGGGCAAGCTTTCTCTGTACGTCTACCAGTACAAGTATACACTGTTCGCTGTCTATCATGCGTCCGACCTTGCTTTGGGTTTTACGCTAGTCTTGAAAGAACCGGAGTTTATGTCAATATGCATTTGCAGTCAGTTTCCGCTGCCGGGATTGGGCTTTATATTGAGTTTCTCCATCCGATACTTAAGAATCCTTCTGGTTGTACCCAGGAACTGCGCTGCCGTTGTCTGGACTCCGTTTGCCTCTTCAAGTGCGTCCTCGATCAGGCGGCGCTCGTAAGCGTTTACCAGTTCTGCAAGTGTTTGATTTATCGTGGGGGAGGCAGCGCTTTTTCCGGCGCCGCCGGTCATCTCTTCAGGCAGAAACTCAGGCAGGATGGTTTCCTGGTGTTTGTGAAGGACGACCATTCGCTCTATGACGTTCTTCAGTTCTCTGACATTACCCGGCCACGCATAGTTGAGAAGTATATCTATGGTTTTGCCGGACAGGGTTTTGGCTGAAGCATCAAGGGTATTACGGTAGAAGTCGAGAAAATACTGTGCCAGCAGTGGAATGTCCTCCCTGCGTTCCCGCAACGGAGGGAGATGCACGGGGATCACGCTCAAGCGGTAATAAAGGTCGTCCCTGAATCTTTTTTCCTGCACTTCTTCTCTCATGTCCCTTGCGCTTGCGGCGATGATTCGCGCATTTGTTTGTATAATTCGCGTTCCGCCAACTCGCATGAACTCGTGTTCCTGGAGGACCCTGAGAAGTTTCACCTGTGTGGCCTGGGACATTTCTCCTACTTCGTCGAAAAAGAGGGAGCCGGATCCTGCAAGATCAAACCGGCCGTCTTTTTGCTTGTCGGCGCTTGTGAAAGCGCCTTTCTCATGGCCGAAAAGTTCGCTTTCCATCAGGTTCTCCGGCAGCGCAGCGCAGTGTACAGCAACGAATGGCTCGTCGCGCCTTTCGCTCCACGCATGTATGGATCTTGCGACAAGTTCTTTGCCGGTCCCGCTTTCGCCGAAAATGAGCACGGTAGAATCGCTTTCAGCGGCCTTGCGGGCGTTTTCCAGCGCCTTCTTGAAGCTGCTTGATTCTCCCACGATACCATCTATCGGGTATTCCCGGGAGACGTCTGTCTTGAGCACTTTCACCTGCCGTATGAGCGAGCTGCTGCTTATTGCATGTTCAACCGTCTTTCGTATTTCATCGACGTCAAAGGGCTTGGTGACATAATCGTATGCGCCTACTTGTATTGCTTCAACCACCGGTCGTACTGATGTGGATGCACTGACCATCACCACTGGTACGTCAGGATAGAGGGACTGGATCTCCTTCAGAAATGCCAGCCCGTCTTTTTCGGGCATGATAACGTCCAGGAGGACGAGATCGACTTTTTCTTTTGACAGCAGATCCGAAGCCTCATCTGCATTGGAGGCAAGCGAAAGCCTGTATTTGTCTGAAAATATTGCCTTCAGTGATTCACGGCTGCCGCGTTCATCGTCAACAATTAAGAGATGTTTCATTCTGTCCTTCCCTTGTTTTCCCTCTCGGCGGGCAGTGTTACCGATATCGCAGTTCCCTTATCTAATGAATCAATACAAATCTGGCCGTTATGGTCGGTTACCGAACGTTTCGCAATAGGCAGGCCCAGTCCCATTCCAGCGTTTTTGGTGGTGCAGAAGGGGGAGAACACTTTGTCAACAATTTCCTGAGGCATGCCTTGGGCATTGTCGCGGACAGTTATGCATACATTCTCTTCAGAATCGGCTTTGCCGTTTGTTTGTGCTTCAATCCATATCTTCGGGTCTTCGCACCCTGCAAGGGCTTCTATAGCATTCTGTACTATGTGGGCAAAACACTCTGAGAGCGCATGCTGATCCCCGTAAACTTGCGGCAGACCTGCCGGAATTACGGTTCGGATTGTTATTCCGTTAAAGTTTGCCCTTTGTTTTGCCGTATCTATCGACTGGTCAAGGATCCGGTGAAGATCGATTGTTTCGAAGGTTGGCGGTGGCAGGTTGGCAAACTGATTGATCTGTTCAATAATCCCGTTCAGCCGGTCTACTTCCTGGGACATCAGAGAACTGAATTCATTCCTGAACTGCGGGTCATTGTATCTTTCCGGCAGAAGTTGCGCAAAAGTTTTTATGGCTACCAGGGGGTTCCTTACCTGGTGCGACATGCTGGCAGCCAGATCGGTCCAGAAAGACGCGCGTTCCAGCTCCTGTTGCTTCCTGTTCAATGTGCGTTCTCTTGTCAGATCCTTTATGAATAAAACCGCGCCAAGACATTTTTCGTTGTTTGCGAGCAGCGAAGATTGCACGGAAAGATGACGTTTTGAAACCGGCTCTGTCCACTCCTGCGACTCTTCGGTGACTTTTCCGTCCCGCAGAGCCTTGTGCAGTATGTTTGCCAGGTAACTACCAAGCTTCTCGGCAGGCTGGTTAAGAACGGCATCTTTGGGGATGCCGAGAATTTTTTCGGCAGCATCATCATACCACCGTATTGTGCCATCGGGGGCGGCTGCTGCAATGGCTGTTGGTATTTCGCCCAGAACAATTTCCGCAAAAGTTTTCTGCAGCACGACTTCCTCGTAAAGCATTGCGTTTTCTATGGCCATGGAGGCGTGCTCGGCAAAAACCATAACATCCTGGAGGTTGGTAGCAGTGAAAGGCGTCCCGGTTGCCTGTTGGCCCATAAAGAGCCAGCCTATAACGCTTTTCCTTCCCTGGAGCGGCACTATAAGTTCTGCTCCCATGGAGTCCAGAGCTCTCTGCAGCATTATTCTTTCGGAAACCTCTGCGACGTAGTGAAGCCGGGACCGTGACACAATTTGTGCCCGCGTCTCAAGCCAACGGACCAGTGGATGATCCGCGTCGAAATGAGTTGAACGTGTTTCTTCCCTGCATCCGAATTCGGCTTCTAACGCGTAAACCCCGGTGAACTTATTGAAGGTGAAAATGCCCGCCCTCAATACTATGGCCGAGTTTGCAACGCTGTCTATTATCCCCTGGATAAGTTCTTTACGGTCTTCAAAGTGACGTAACGGCGGGAAGAATCGGCTGAGCAAGTCGGAAGACGAGTGGCGGTCCTCTCTTGCCTGATCGACTTGCATGCTTCGCCCTGTTGCCGGGGTTGACTTTAGCAGGCGAAGTTGTTCAACCAGTCGAATATGTGCCAGTGACTGGTTGATGAGTGATTGAAGCTGCCGGCCGTCGAAGTCAAGTTCCTGGATTCCGTATACCCCCATGGCTTCAGCATGGAGCACGGGGTCAGACCGTTTCGCACCGAGTGCAATAACCAGTGTGTCAGGCCAGAAGCGCTGAATTTCGTCCAAAAGTTCTCGTGCGCCGGTCGACCGCAGATCCATAAGGATTAAAGCCGGGTCGGCACGCTCCATCTCGCGTTTTAGAACCTTGCCGCTGTCGATATGTCTTGTTGCCACGCTTGATTCGAGAAAAGCGTCAACGCGGCGGACCAGATCCGCGTCTTGCGAGTATAACAGGCATGGTGTGTTGGCTTTCATACAGCGGCCTCCTTGCTGAGCAGTGGAAATCTGATATAAAAAGTTGTTCCAATGCCGGGTTGGCTTTCGACTTCTACGGTGCCATGGTGTTCTTCAATTATGCCATGGGATACCGAAAGCCCCAGGCCGGTGCCTTCGCTCTTGGTAGTAAAGAAAGGGTCAAAAATACGGGAAAGATCGGATTCCTTTATGCCCATGCCTGTGTCGCTCAAAGTCATCTGTATACTCTTGTTCTCCATCTCCTGTTGTGAAGACCATGTTGGTGTTTTGAAGATATTATCTGTCTGTACCGATATCCGTCCACCTCCGTCCATGGCTGCAACCGAATTCAGCAGGAAATTGACGAACGCCTGGCTCAGCAAATCCGGGTCTCCGCGCACAAGGTCATCGTCGGCCTTGAATCTGCTGAGTAGTTCTATGTTATTGCGTTTAAGTTCCTGTTCGACAAGGTGAAGCGAATCTTCCAGGACAGTGTGCATTCTCACTTTCCTGAGTTTAGGCTGAGAAGAGCGTGAAAAAGAAAGCAATTCATTAACTATTCCGTCAATTCTTTTTACTTCAGATCCTACCAGGGAAAGGAATTCTTTCCGGAACTCTTCATCCTCATGGCGTTCCGGCAGCAGTTGTGTGAAGGTTTTGATGGTGACGAGCGGATTCTTGATTTCGTGGGCCATGCCGGCCGACAATGTGCCCATGCTTGCCAGCCGGTCCGAGCGGCGTATCTGGTCCTGGAGCTTCTTCAGGGCCGTTAGGTCGTGGAATACCAGAAGACAACCAAGGACTTTTCCCCTGCGACTGTGAAACAGACTGGTCCCGACCCGGATGTGGACTTTTCCATCTTCCGGCAGGTGAAGAGTCGCGTCTTCCTCTGTCTGTTTGCTGCCGGTGGAAAAGGTGTTTGCCATGTATTCGCCAAGGGGCGCGGGCAATGTCTCAATAGCGGAGCCAAGGACCTGCCCCGGCGCCATGCCTGTAATCCGCTGTGCTTCTCTGTTAAACCTTGTGACTTTCCCGTTTGCATTTGCGGCCACCACTCCGCTTACAAGGTTATCAAGAAGTATGTCATTATATATCCTGCTATTCTGTGCCTGGGTATACAGCTTCGAGTTCTCCAGGGCCACACCGAGCTGATTGCAGAGGAATTGAAGGACATTATGCTCCGGGGCGCTAAAGATCTTGCCCGATATACGTCTGCCTAGCAGAAGTATGCCTTCGGTTCTTTCCTTGGTTTTCACTTGAATCGCCATCGTAGCGCCGAACTTTTCGAGTTCGTTGCGTGCTTGCCTGGTTTGCTCAGTCTGGCGGGTTCGTCGTAATGAATCGACTGTTACAGGGCCCTGTTCGGACTTGAGCAGTCGTAACAGGGCGCTCTGTGAGGGGATAGACATCCGTTTCCCTTTCTCCTCCTGCTCAGGGTACTCCTGCATGAAACGGCCGTCCTGAGCCATGAGTATCAGTACGCGGTCCGTTCCCGTGATTGAGGCAACAAGATCCACGAAGTGCCGTAGTTGGTTGTCAGTCGTTCTAATTGCGGTGAAAAGCTCCTGGGTTTTTTGCATGGCGTCCTGGATGTCGATGATTTCAAGGTCGACAAAAAGATGCTTTGCGACTTTCTGCATCATGCCGTGCGTCGGGGCAATGGTAAACCCAACTGCAAGGGCTGCGGCAATATGGGCGAGAATCTGTGGATCGTCCAGCACAACTGAACCCGCGAAATTTGTAACGAAGTAAATAACCATGTACAGCACGACCAGATAAACCGTGAACAGTGTATACGCGGTAACCTGGCGGAATATATATCCCACGTCCATAATGTGTTTCTTCACAATGCCGTAAGCAATGAACCCGTCAAAGAGAACTACAGACAAAGGCACATACTGAGCGGAATGTTTACTGCCAGCGGTGAGAGGGATAATAAGGCCTAGCGTCACCGAAACAACCATTGCAACAGAACTTGCCAGAAGCATAAAATTCAATTCGGCCCTTTCAATGCCGCTGGCGTTTTGTGTGTCACGCACGAATCTCCACACCAGTATAACCAGGACAACCAACCAGTATGCCAGATAGAGAAGTTGCCCGGGGCCGTATATCGGTTTACCGAAACCTTCTGTTAAAATTACATCTTTAAGAAAAAACTCTGTCTGGCATAGGGCGGCCACAGCTAGAAAAAGGAAAATCAGGGGTTGTAAAGCTAATGCCAATCTCTTTCCGCTTTCTTCAGGTTGGCTGATAGAAATACGAAGCATATCCGCAGTAATTGGCAGTATAGCTGCAGTGACACTTGCCTGGCGGATCCAGAAGAGGACCATTTCCTTGTCATGTGTAACTGCGCCCATGATGAGGCAGGCCATCCACGCAGCAAACGATAAGGAAAGAATGAGAAAATACCGGTTTTGACGGCGGCTCGAGTTCATTGAAAACACTACGAGGCCAAGGAGAATGTTCAGAGTCAAAGCCAGTATTGACGAAAACTGAAATACACTCACGAAACAGAACTTCCATTGTTAGTTGTTGCAAGAAGATTCCTGAAGCATATGATCAGAAAACTCATGGCGTACGTTCCACGAGAAGAGCGCTGTTGCCGCGGCCGAAACCGTGAGTATTTATTAGCGCTATTCTTATATCATGCTTTCGGGGGCTTAGCGGGACATAATCAAGATCACAATCCGGGTCGGGATTTTCAAGGTTGGCCGTAGGCGGCACAATTCCGCTTCTGATTGCAAGAGATGATGCGATAAACTGAAGGGCACACCCCACGCCCATCGGATTACCCGTTACTCCTTTGATGGAAGATATCGGAACACGGTAAGCATGGGAGCCAAAGACGTTCTTAATGATGGAGGTCTCGTATCTATCCATATGCTTGTCTCCGGGAGCGTGGGCATTGATGTAATCTACTTGGCATGGTTTTACAGGAGCGTTGTCCAAGGCAATTTGTATAGCCTTTTTAAGCCCGCTTCCTTCATCTGATCCTATTATGTCCGCTGAGGTGCCGTAAGCTGCGATTTTACAGTAGGCGTTGGCTCCACGCGCCTTGGCATGTTCAATGTTTTCCAGGATAACCACACCTGCGCCCTCGGAGATGACTCCTCCGTCTCGGTCCCTGTCAAAAGGGCGATCGGAATTCTCTGGTTCATCGTTTTTCTGGGACAGTTTTCTTGCTCCTGTGAAACATTCGAATACATATCGAACCACTGCTGCATCGGAAGCACCCGCTATAACTATGTCTGATTTACCATGTTCTATTTCGGTTGCGCCTGCTGCGATTGCATCGATGCCAGATGCACACCCCGTGGAAACAGTAACAAGCTTGGCATTTAAGCCGAGGGTAAAGGCAACGGCGCTTCCTACCGCATTTGGTATGCCCGCTACTGCCGACCATGGTTTCGGCGGTCTCTCCCGAATATCCATAGCGCTCGTGCTTACACCAATAAATATAGGTAAGTTATCGAACGAACGTATTTCATCAAGAGAGAGACGAGCATCTTCGATTGCCATGCTTGTCGCGGCAACGGCAAATTGCGAGGCTCTAGCCATTCTCTTCTCGGGTCTAAGATTTGCCGGGATATACCGGTAAGGATCGAAGTTCTTAACCTCCCCGGCAATGCGGGAGCGCAGACCTTCAGGATTGAACAGTGTTACAGGCCCGATCCCGCTTCTGCATTCAAGTAGACTTGACCAGAATGAATCCTTGGTGTTTCCGTTCGGGGCCAACACCCCCAGACCTGTGACCACTGCTTTTCTGTTGTGCCCGCTAAACATATTGTCGGCTGTCCAGATAAATTGACAAGGTTTGCCCGGAACCAAACCTAAGAAATAAGTGGCGAAAAATCACCCACAGCGAGGAACCAGTCGCTGCCAGTCCTGAATGAACAATAATGTACATGACAAAATTGTACCGTACAATTTTGAACATGATGCTACGCTATATATGGAAGTGTCAACAATAAATACACAATATACTGATCTTTTCGGCTTGGCACGCTATGTGCATACAATGGTGGTGACGTAAGTTCCTGATATTTTTTGATCGTAAGACGAGGAGGGTGATTAATGCAAAACACACATATAGCGAAATTCAGTATTTTGATAACAACATGTCTGCTTTGTGCGGTTCTCGGTGTTGCTGCGTTTGCAGACGGATATCGCAATCCGCCGGAGGGGGCTGCTGTATTGGGTACTTCCGGGATGCGGCTGAGCTATGGCGACGATCCATCAGCGGTTTCTCACAATCCTGCAAACCTTATGGACCTACGGAAGCCGCAGGTCATGCCTTCTGTGACATTCGGATATTCAACAAAAGAGTTGAATAATGGCGGAATTTCGGAGGAGTCTGAAGATCCATGGGCAACTTTACCTGCCCTTTATGGGGCGTGGCCGGATTCCGAAGGGCATTATGTGTTAGGGCTTGGCATTAATTCTCCTTATGGCCAGTCCACTACATGGGATAAGAACGGAATGGTTGGTAGAATGGCGCCCTATTTCTCAGAGATAAGCACTGTTAACGTGGCCCCGGCGTTTGGAACCAAGCTGGGAAATAACATTTTTGTGGGGGCGGGCATTGGGATCATGTATTCAGAACTTGATTTCCGGCAGTTGTTTCGGGGCAGCACAGCGCGTTTTGATGCTGAAGGATACGGAGTGGGTGGTAACGCGGGTATAACAGTAAAAGTGCCCGGCAGACAACGCATTGCCCTTACCTATCGGTCCCCCGTGAACATGGACTATGATGGCGATTTCTCGATGATGCCGGCGGTTTCCGGCGACTTCGAAACGGAGATAGATTTCCCTGCCGAACTGGCTCTGGGTTACGGGATCGAAGCCACTGAAAGGCTTCGTCTGGAAGCTAACGTGGAATGGGTAGAGCACTCGCAAAACGATGAGATGGTTCTTGATACCGGCAAGAACAATGCCGTGCTCGAGGCAGCGCTGGGAACGCGTACTATCGAGCAGGACTGGGAAGACACATGGACATTTGGCGTTGGCGCCGACCTGATTCTGAGCGGGGCCTGGAGCCTTCGCACAGGCTGGACTTACCTGCCTACGCCCGTCGTCGAGGAGACTTTTATGCCGTCATGGGCGGAAGGCGATAAGCATGTGATCGGCGCCGGCCTGGGTTATGCAGGTGAAGCCCATACCCTTGATCTCGCATATGCTTATAATATATGCGATGACCGGGACATCAATAATCCGGCTCATCCAGTTACAGGCCAGACCTACCCGTTTAACGGGGAGTACGACTTTGAGGCACATCTGTTTGCAGTGTCTTATATTTACAGATTTTGATCATAAGGAGAAGACGGATATGGATTCCGCACAAGACGGTAGTGGAAAGGTTCTGATTGTAGATGACGAGCTGGGTCCCAGGGAAAGCCTCAGGGTTTTGTTGGACCGTGAATACGGGGTATTCCGTGCGGACTCGGTTGATGCCGGGATCGAACTGTTCAAAAAACACTGGCCGCACCTTGTTATTATGGATATCAGGATGCCGAAGAAAAACGGAATCGAAGGATTGCGCAAGGTGCGTCAATTAGACGAGCAGGTTTCAGTGGTTATACTTACCGGTTACGGCGATCTGGAAACTGCTCAGCAGGCAGTGCGTTTTGGCGCGAACGATTATCTGACAAAGCCGTTTGATACTGCAGAAATGCGGGGTATCGTAAGTCGCTATGTGGAGAGAACGAAGATTGAGCGGAAGCGCCGGGAAATGCTTTCCGATCTATACGAGATGAATGAACGCCTGGTAAATGATCTTGCCGATAAGGAGCACCTTGCTTCACTGGGCGAGACGTCTGCTGAATTCGCTCACGACCTGAGAAATCCCCTCTTAATCGTGAGCGGCTATGTGGAGCTTCTGTCCGAAGAGATCGCCAAAACGAAAGATATGGACGCAGAAGACAATGGCGCTTTGGCGGAATACATGGACGTGATCGACAGCAATGTAAAACGTTGCTGTGAACTCTCACAGATGTGGCAGAGATTCGGAAAGTCATCTATAGACGAATGTTCGGATGTTCCAGTTTCGCAGGTTATCGACGACTTGATCGCCGGGGTCAAGCCGCTGGCGTCAACAGAAGGTGTCGAAATAGAGTACGATATTGATGTTATGAATCATGTCACGATTCATTGTAGCGAGGCCCAACTGCTCCGGGCTTTGTACAATGTAGTCGCAAATGCGATCCAGATCGTCAAGCCGAAGGAGGGCAAGGTCTGCGTCGCTTCTGCCAGGTGCGGCGAGAAGCTGCAGATTGAGGTCCGCGACAATGGACCCGGAATGAGCCCCGAAGTGAAAGACAGGATTTTCAAGCCGTATTTCACTACCAAGGAAAAAGGGAAAGGCACAGGCCTCGGGCTTGTTATAGCAAGGAAAATCACCGAGGAGCATGGCGGGTCGATAACGGTGGAAAGTGAAGAGGGCAAAGGAACTGTTGTCACTTTCACGTTCCCCCTGGTGAGGCGCACTGAAGAAGCCGGAACAATGGCACAAGCTTGAAAGTATCTTTCGGATTCGCAGCTTCCATTGAATGAGTTCTGCCGGGTTCTGTGATAAGTGACCTGCGGTGAAGAGCTGGGAACGCAATTTGGTGAAGTTGCCCGGGGATGTCCAAGTCAATAATACCAAGGGTATTATGGTTTGCTATGTTCTGTTCGCCCAAAAAGATTTTCGGGCATCCGTGACATCCTGCGGATTAGCTGGCGCTTGCCCCTGCGTTTCGATGATAATATTTCCCTGGCATAGGAACAGCCTGCTTACGTATGCAGTCCCTGCAAGAGTTGGAGACTATGAAATAGCAAAACAGAGGTTGTGATATACGGGTATGATGTCCTCACTGCGCATATTCCTCAATATTAGTTGGTCATGACTGGCGCTTCTGTTATATTTCTTTCCAAGAGTTGTTTCTCTTCTAAGGAGAGAAAGGAAAGTCTGCGGGGAGGAACACTGTAACATACTTGTAGAGCCGTCTGCTCTGACCTGAAAGAGCTCCGGTTCTTGATTGGAAACTTTCTGGAGGATGGCGATGGATTCCTTTCTGGTCTATAATTTTTCCGGCGAACTGAGCGAAGTGTCTCACTTATTTCCTAACGAACGACTTGCCAAAATAGCTGCTATTGTCAAAGCCGAGGGGAAGGAGATTACTATCATTGACCGAGCCAATTTCCATGACATGATCACCCTGGGCAGTGATTACATGGAGAATCTGGGAAAGTTGTCATTTTATGAATCAAATGAATTGTACAAGAAGGTAGTGGAACGGGAGGCCCGTGAGATTGCCGGAGGGGGCTTCGATTGCATCTTCATGAACCTGTGGCATGGCGCTGGCTTCAAATTTTCAGTAGACCTTCTCAATGCAATAAAAGGACTGAACCCCGCCGTAAAGATTTACGGCATTGGTCAGAAAGTTGACTGGTTTACTGAGCATATATTGAGACTCGGACATGGCAACTGGGATGGTCTGATTACGGGCCTTGGATACAACGCAGTAGAGAACATCGTTGCCGGACGAGAGTTCAAGGACAGTCCTAACGTTATTTTCTCTGCAGGAGCTAAGGTGGTATCGAACCCCAGAGAGACAATAAGCACTGACAGTTATCCCGGCGCGGTATACGATCCACAGGTTTACTCGAACATAAATCACAAACTGCCGGTTTATTCGCTTACACTGTCCAATCAGGCATGCCCCAATAGGTGTGTGTTCTGCGTGAGGCCGGGGAACTACGGAAGGGAAGTTGAAAATCGTGACATCAGTGTGGTTTTGGATGAACTGAAAGATCTCAGGTTCAATCAGGGGGTGAGGCACTTCAGAATCGAGGATTCGACGCCACCAAAAAACTCTCTTACTGAACTTGCAGAAGCTATCGTATCATCCGGACTGCAACAGGATATTTCGCTTAGCGCTTTTTCAAGAGTAGACATGAACAGTGCCGAGGACTTTCCTCTTCTGAGAGAGGCGGGCTTTGTATCTCTGTTCTTTGGGCTGGAATCGCTCGATGATGACAACCTTAAGAGGTTGAGAAAAGGGTTCACCTTCAAAACGGTCGGTGCAACACTCGAAAAAGCTCATTCTGTAGGAATCAAGACCGTTGGCAGTTTTATGTTCCCCACACCTGGAGAAACACGCGAAAGCATGGAAAACACCCTGCAGCGTATTGCCTTACTGCGACCTGTTCTGGATTCTGTTCTTGTATTACCTGCAGCGGTTCCTCCGAGCACAGAGTGGGGGAAAAGACCCGCAGATTTCGGCATAAGGTTCAGCAAAAATTACATAGAAGAATCAATAATATATCCGGTTAAGTATGAACTGCCGATTGAGCACTGGCGGCCGTTTCCGTTTACTTATGACTTGGAGGGCGTGCCGGCGGAGAAAGTGACATTTGCGGATATTGCGCGTTTGAATACCGAGTTTACATCCAGGATTCGAAACGAGATCGGAATACCCCGAATTCCGGATTATTATTTTCTGCTGGCTGATTTTGTGAGGGAAGATCCGGAAAAAACATGGAAGACAATAGTCGGATGTCTCATGAAAAGAGACTATGAGCGACTCAGGGATTTTTTCGGGAAGATATATTTGCGTCAGAATGATCAAGGAAGGACAATAATATGAAATACTTCTGCATGCCTGCGGACTTTAATCGGGACACAATAGACGCTTATGCAAGGCTTAACAAAAAATACGGAGAGTCGCAGGTTCTGGAAACCTACGGAAATGTCTCTGTGTCTAATATTCTGGCTTCAGGAAGGCCTGTTGACTCGATTCCTCAGGTTGATTTCATACAACTCTCAGATTATGTCGGGTATTCGAAAAAGAAAGGGATTGATTTCTGCTATACGATTAATGCGTCCTATATGCAGAATCAGGAATTCACAAAAGACGGTGTTAAAAAGATCAGGAAGTTTTTGAAAAAGCTTGATGAAGCCGGCGTCAAATGTCTCATTGTAGCTTTACCCTCCCTCATAGAGTTAATCCGGGAATCCGGATATAGTTTTGAGATTAAAGCATCTGTAATCAGCCAGATCACCACGGTGAACAAGGCGATGGCATTCAGGAATATGGGCGTTGATCGTATCAGTTTGGACGAATCCATAAACCGGGATTTTGATACACTTAGGAGAATCAGGGAGAGCTTTGGCGACAAGGTCGAGATAATTGTAAACTCTGTCTGTCATCAGGACTGTCATTATCGGATATTTCATTACAATCAGATTTCGGGTGATTCGGTCGGAATTCCAAATAAGATCAGTTCAACCTACTATAAGGCCCGTTGTGCAATGAGGCTATACAATGACATCAGTGGGTTTCTGAAGATCACCTGGATTCGGCCGGAAGACCTGAAGTATTACAGGGACATAGGGATAAAATACTTTAAATTACAGGGGAGACAGACAGCTCTTCATGGAGACCCTGCGAAAGCTGTTGAGTACTACTTCAACGAGAGCTATGAGGGTGACTTGAAAGATCTACTTTTCATGTTTGCCCCCTCCGACAACTTCAAGTTGTCCGTTCAGAACAGCAAGCTCGACGGGTTCCTCATGCCTTTTGTTAAAAACAAAAGTTTCTGTCCGAGGGACTGTACGAGGTGCAGGTACTGTGAATCGTTCGCTGATAGGATTTTCGACCGCGATAGCCTCGAAAAGACGATGAAGTCGGCCAGAAGCTTCCTTGTTGAAAATGACCCATACAGGCAGATGATTGACGGTTGGGAGTAGCACTGTAATCTCACCTTTTGTCTTCTAAATTACAAGGGTTTTTCTAATACTTTTTCCGGAGATAGGCCGAGTCGGTATCTTCGCGACAGTGATTTATTGAAGTTATAGACGAGGGCACTTCTCGCGGGACTTCGAGAATATGCGAAGGTTTTCAGTGCTCTGACTATTGCCTTTCCTGTGGTGAAATTAGAAAGAGCGAAATCCCTGAACTTCTCAAAAAACTGTTTCTGAGACCCGTGCATCGGTCGTGTAACAAATGTTGAGTTGTATTTGTCCCAGTCCTCAGGGAAGTTGGTATATAGTAGCCTGCCATCATTCATCATTCTTTCGAAGAGGCGGGTGCCGGGATAAGGAGTCAAAAGGCCTGGCCACGGAATATCCAGTCCGCTTTCCCGGTAGAACCGGGTAGTGTCTTCGAATATTTGTTCTCCGGCTTCATCATTACCGAAAACCATCGTCCCCAATACAATTAAATTGTGTTTGTGGAGTTCTGCAAGGAACTTCCTGTAATATGAGCTTCCTCTTTGGCTGTTTATTTGTTTGTTCATCTTGCCTTTCAAGACTTTGTCGTCAATGGACTCAATTCCCACAAGCACAAGTACGCAGCCACTGCGGGCCGCCAATCCAAGCGTTTCCATGTCTTCGGCAAAGTTGATAGATGTCTGGCAGAACCATTTCTTGTTCAGTTTCCGGTCAATTATCCCTTGGAATATCTTTCGTGCCCGTTTACGGGAAGCGTGGCTGTATCCGACCAGATTGTCGTCGGTGAAAAAAACCAGTTTCTGCGGTATGGATTCCAGTTCATCCAAAACATCTTTGGGTTCCCGTTGTCTAAACTGGGCGCCGTTAAACGCTTTTACGGAGCAGAATTCACAGTTAAAGGGGCAGCCTCGGGATGTTTGGATGGATGCGATAGTATACTGTTTCGATAGTAGATCACGCCGTGGGTAGACCGGATTCCTGAAAGGCACATGCTTGCCATGATACCTGTGTTTTAATTTCCCTTCGCGGAAGTTCTCCAGCACAGTAGGCCATACTGCCTCGGCTTCGCCCACTACCACTGAATCGGCAAACTGCTGTGCTTCATCGGGTACCATCGAGGCGTGGATGCCGCCGAGGACAACAGGGATACCTGCTCGTCTGTATAGCTGGGAGAGTTGATAAGCACGGTTTACAGTTGACGTCAATGTTGTTATTCCCACCAGGTCAGCGTCTGTTTTAATTTCTGCTCTGGAGATGTTTTCGTCGGATATTTCGATTTTCCACTCGTCTGGTGTGAGGGCGGCAAGGTATGCAAGGTTGAGTGGTTGCACCTTGAAACCTTGTTGTGCCAGCCTGTAGTCCTGTCTGACCGGGTTGATCATCACAAGTTTAGGCATTTTTTTCATACTCCAATCGGTATTAAAAAGATTTAGCCAGGTAAAATTGTCTATCATTCTCCGGATATCCACGTAAGTAGTCAAGTAGGGATTCGATTCATGCCTTCTGCCGAGGTAGGATTCAGATGCCGAGGAACTCGACTATCCTGTGAGAGCTATAGCTCTTCTATGCGCTTGGTCTTGCGTCCGGTTGCCGGCGGTTCTGATTTCAGAAAGTCCATGCGAGGATTGCCGAGAGTATCAACGACACATGGGATATTCCCGCGCTGTTTTTATAAACTTCGGCTTTGCTGCCGCTTTTTTCTATTTTCAAGTCTCCAACGATTTCAGAGATTAACTGATAATCCAGTTCAGCTCCTATGCGGCAGAACGGAGCTATCCCGCATATCTCACAGAATTCCTGCTGCGAGCGCGGATAGCGCCACTGTGAGAGCACGAATTGGAAAAACGCCAGATTGCAGTATGTCTATACGGCTGCTCCGGCGTTTTATCAATTTGCGCCCCCGCAGCAGTGCTCTCCACGCTCTCGCTACGAAATTCCGTGAGATATGCGGGCTATAGAGTATGAACTGACAGCGCCGATTCCTGTGTAAGAACCTCCCGAAAAAGATCCTGTATATTTTATGCCCCTTGCCCGATGTTGATCAATGCCTTCGGCTTCGACCATATTGCTGAAGGCGGCATAGAAAGAGAAATTCAGCTTGTCCTGAATACATGCGGCCTCCACGCCAAGGTATGGAAAATTGAATGACTGCTCATAAATAACGAGATTGGCTCCTTCAAAACTTCCTGTGACATCCCTGAAACCTCTGTCCGAAGAATATATGTATTCCTGAGCGGAATCGGACCATTTCCAGAAGTCATCCTTATAGCCCGCCATGATGTTGAAACACATGTTATCATAGAACAGCAATGGGATCGAGATACTGATATCGGCTATATTAGCATCAGTTACCTGTACTTTGCTTCTTGAGTAATGAGTCCATATGTTCGGGTTCTCAAACGAGAACCAGTCGTAATCCTCCATTTCTCCATCCCCCTCGTTTACGGCTATCCAGTAGCCCGCGGAGAGTCTAAAGCTTTTGTCGAAATCTACAGTTGCCACACCGCCCAGCATGTAGAGATAAGAAAGGTCCCAGATAAGCTGGCTAAGTTTGTGGGCGCCGAAATTTTCGACATTCTGGTACACGATTTCCCGGGCCTCGCCCTCGAGTTGTCCGTAGGTGCCTTTTATTTCTAAAGATACTTCGCCCTGCGGAAGCTCCAGCGGGTCCGTAGAGGTATGGGCGCGCATTGCATAGGCTGGGTTTGCGGCCAAAACCAGTAGAACCACGAGAACTGTCTTGCTTTTCATTCGGGTTTCCTTGCCAGTCCATCCACCAGGCGGGGCAGAATGAAATCTACCGGATGTCGGCATGATATTTCTGCAGCGATTTGACCTTGGGCTCGCCGGATTTTCGTGCGGCTATTCCTTTCGCTGCGGCTCTCGCGGCTGCTACAGTCGTTATGTAGGGAACTTTGTATCGGATAGCAGCCTTCCTGATGTAAGAATCATCTGTCTTGCCCGCTTTGCCTTTTGGAGTGTTTATCACCAGGTTTATTTTGCCGTTCATTATGGCATCAGCAATATGAGGCCGTTGTTCGCGCATCTTAAAAGCCCGTTCGGCTTTGACTCCATTCTCTGCAAGAAACTTCTGTGTCCCTTCTGTGGCAAGCAGCGAATAGCCCATTTCGGAGAAGTCTTTTGCCACCGCCAGGATTTCTTTCTTGTCTTTATCGGCAACTGTTATGAGAACGGTTCCCTCAAGCGGCAGACGAGCCTGTGCGGCGTCCTGTGCCTTGAAAAAGGCCAGCCCGAATGAGTCGGCCAGTCCAAGGACTTCGCCGGTTGATCTCATTTCCGGTCCCAGCACTGGATCCACGCCGGGGTAGAAGTAGAAGGGGAATACTGCTTCCTTTACCCCGTAATGCGGTATCGTTTTCTGTTCGAGTTTAAAGTCCGAGAGTTTTTTTCCGAGCATTAACTGGGTGGCTATTCGGGCCATGGAAAGCCCGCAGACTTTGCTTACCAGAGGAACTGTCCGGCTTGCGCGGGGGTTGGCTTCCAATATGTAAACCGTGTCGTCGCATATCGCATATTGGATATTCATCAGCCCGATTACGTTCAGCTCCATTGCGATGCGGCGGGTGTATTCCCGTATAGTCGTGAGGTGTTTTTCCGGGATGGTTACAGGAGGTATGACACAGGCTGAATCGCCGGAATGCACTCCTGCTTCTTCTATGTGTTCCATTATTGCCGGGACAAAGGCATCTTCTCCGTCCGCGATAGCGTCGGCTTCAGCCTCAATGGCATTCTCGAGGAACTTGTCAATCAGTATTGGCCTTTTGGGCGACACATCAACAGCAGCCTGAACGTAGCGTCTCAACATTTCTTCGTCATGCACCACCTGCATCGCCCTTCCGCCAAGCACAAAAGACGGCCGCACCATCAGGGGATAACCGATGCGTTCGGCAATTTTTAAAGCGTCTTCCAGTGTGACAGCCATGTCGCTGTCCGGTTGGGGAATGCCAAGTTTTTGTATAACATTTCTGAACCGGTCACGGTCTTCGGCCAGATCGATAGTGTCCGGAGTGGTGCCCAGGATATTGACGCCGGCCGCCTGTAGTTCTCCGGCTATATTAAGCGGCGTCTGGCCGCCGAACTGGCATATTATGCCTTCGGGTTTTTCTTTTTCATAAATGCTCAGAACATCTTCCACAGTCAGCGGCTCGAAGTAGAGCTTGTTCGATGTGTCGAAATCCGTGGAAACGGTCTCAGGGTTGCAGTTGACCATTACGGATTCAATTCCTTCGTCGCGCAAGGCAAATGCTGCGTGCACACAGCAATAGTCAAACTCTATGCCCTGGCCGATACGGTTAGGCCCGCCGCCCAGCACCATTACCTTCCGGGCACTGGAAGCGCCGGTCTCGTCCCCGGCATTGTATGTTGAATAATAGTATGCTGCGTTCTCGACACCGCTGACAGGAACAGAATGCCATCCTTCAAGCATCCCCAGCCCGGAACGTTTTTGGCGTATCGCTGCTTCGGGGATCTCCAGGATTTCGGAAAGATACCTGTCTGCAAAACCGTCTTTTTTTGCTTTGACAAGCAGGTCGCCCGGTATTTCTTTTGCTTTGTGTTTAAGCAGTTCTTCCTCAAGATCAACGAGTTCTTTCATCTGTTCTATGAACCAGCGTTTAATGTGTGTGAGCCCGGTCAACTTGTCGATGGCTACACCTTTGCGGAGCGCCTCGTACATGATGAATTGTCTTTCGCTGGAAGGTTCTGCAAGCAGTTCCAACAGCTCGTCGGTTGATTTTCTGTTAAAGTCACTGGCAAAACCAAGCCCCTGCCTTCCGTCTTCCCTTGACCTGATAGCTTTCTGAAAAGCTTCCTTGTATGTCTTGCCCAGGCTCATCACTTCGCCGACAGCTTTCATCTGCGTTCCGAGTTTGTCTTCGAGGCCTTCGAATTTTTCAAAGGCCCACCTCGGAAACTTGACCACAACATAGTCTCCGGACGGAGTGTATTTATCGAGGGAGCCATCTCTCCAGTATGGCAGTTCCTTCAACGTGAGTCCGCCTGCAAGAAGGGCTGAGACATAAGCAATTGGAAAGCCGGTTGCTTTTGAGGCTAGCGCCGATGAGCGTGATGTTCTCGGGTTGATTTCTATAACAACGACCCGTCCGGTTTCAGGGTCGTGGGCGAACTGGATATTGGTGCCGCCTATCACTTCTATTGCTTCTACGATGTCGTAGGAGTATTTTTGAAGCCTTTCCTGAAGTTGTTCATCGATCGTCAGCATCGGGGCTGTACAATAGCTGTCGCCGGTATGCACACCCATGGCGTCCACATTTTCAATGAAGCAGACAGTAATCATCTTGTTGTCGCTGTCGCGCACAACCTCGAGTTCCAGTTCTTCCCAGCCCAGCACGGATTCTTCGACCAGTATCTGCCCGACGTAACTGGCTGCCAGTCCGCGTTCGACCATGTTCTCGAATTCCTGTATATTGTAGGCGAAACCTCCGCCCATCCCGCCCATCGTATATGCAGGGCGTATTACACAAGGCAGGCCGATCTTCTCCAGCGCTTCCCTGGCTTCATCGACGTTATTGGCGATAAAGCTTTTTGCCATCTCTATGCCGAGCTTGTTCATTGTCTCTTTGAAAGCCTGCCGGTCTTCGCCTCTTTTTATGGCATCAATCTGGACGCCTATTATTTTGACGCCGAATTTCTTGAGGATGCCCGCCTGGGCAAGCTGGGAGCTGAGGTTAAGGGCTGACTGACCTCCCAGGTTGGGGAGCAGCGCGTCAGGCCTTTCTTTTTCGATTACTTTGGCAACGTGTTCAATTGTAAGGGCTTCAATATAAGTTATGTCAGCCATTTCGGGGTCGGTCATTATGGTTGCCGGGTTGGAGTTGACAAGGACTATCTCGTATCCGAGCGAGCGCAGGGCCTTGCACGCCTGGGTTCCAGAGTAATCGAATTCGCAGGCCTGGCCTATAACTATGGGGCCTGAACCGATAATCATGACTTTTTTGATACCCTTGATTCTGGGCATAATCTCTTCTCCTTTGTTTTGATGTCTCTTTTAGTTGCGATTCATAATCCCAGCATATGCAATAGAATGTGTCCAAGCACGCTCAAGGTCAAGATTGCAAGCGCGCAGGGTAATAGATGCCTGTATATGCCAGGCAGTGAGCAGTGGAAATATTCTCGTGTTACAAGGAGGCACAGGTGCACGGGGGAGAGCATCATTCCCATATACCCGAAACCATAAGCCAGGACCAATGTGGACATCGGGTGCAGGCCTGACCCCGACGCATTGAGAAGGCCGACAACAAACGGGAAGGAAGCCGACACAAAGCCAACGGCAACCCCCGTTATAAGTCCTGCCAGAAAAGGCAGAGCAGCAACAACATAGACCAGGTTGATATTCGAAGACTGCAATTCCTTGCTCGCGACCCCAACCATGCCTGAGAATTCCAGCATATGCTGAAACACCATGACCCCGAAGATTGTAAGCAGCATTCCCAGTGATTTTGGTTTGAGCAGTGAGGAGAAGATATGAACTTTGCCGGTTCTCTGTTTCTCGTCATGCACAATGAACAGAAGTCCGACGACAAGACTTATCAGCAGCGCAAATAGAGTCATATTGCTTTTCGCAACAGCAGGCATGATCTTCTCCAGGGCATGCGGCAGGGCAAGCATGCCGGCAATGACAACGCACAAGGGCAGGAGTATGGCAAATAATCTTCCGGTTGGACGTCTTCCTTCGCCTTCGTTTGAGGAAAGTTCCTTAATGTGTGAGTGAATCAGAAACATGTAACCTGAGCCTATGGCAACAAGAGTAAACGGAAATTGGGCCAGGAAAAAGCGCCAGTATCTCATATCAAAAAGTTTGATTGCGACTATGACTCCGGGGTAGAGCACCCACCAGTATTCCCATACATGTCTGAACCAGTAATTGATCGTTGCTTTCCATTCGTTTGAACGTGCCGTGTGGTTCGACGCCTGTCCTACGAGTGGCGCGGAAAAAAGCGCGCCTGCGGGCATGGGGATCAACCCGACAACCGCGGGTACGGCCATGAGGCTCCATGTTTTGCCGTGTTTACCGCCCCATCTGCTGATCACACCAAGAAGTTCATCAGCGTTTTCTTTCTCCGTCATGAATCTCCCGAACTCAACTACCAGGGTAGTAATAATTACCATCAGCCAGACATCGGCGCTCAACAGGGAGTCGTAGAAAAAAACAGCCGTATCCCCCGGCCCGTGCCCAGCCCACATGCTAAGAGCAATTCCGGCAAGAAGAAGGGCAATCCCCAGGGGAACTCTGACCCTTGTAAGAGTCAACATGGCAAAGAAAATAATCAGTATTTTGGCAACAGCAGGCATGTCTAACGTTCAAACTTTCTGCAGGTTACGCCTGCCTCGGCAAAAAGGCGGCGTGAAATTTCGCTGAAATGATATTCGT
>CAYSRM010000015.1:17483-28603 GCA_964433435.1 uncultured Victivallales bacterium | reverse complement strand
GACCGGCATCCAGCTTATGAATTCTTGCCGTTTTGGGGAACTGACGTTATAATATCTGGTCAATGGACTTGGAGAGGATTATGCGCAGACATCTTGATGCTTTGATTGGTTTATTGCTTGGCCTTGGCGCCGGGGTTGTATGGCTGTTTACTATGGGCCATAGTCCCTATCCCGGGAGGTCGGCTTATCTGATTGCGCAGAGTCTGGGGCTGAGTCCGAAACTTGACCCGTCGAGTCCTTTATGGCACTGGATTGCAGGCGTCATCGGGCGGTTGCCTTTCGGGTCTTCTTCGGTTTTGCTGAATCTGTTCAGCGTTATTTGTTCTATCGTTTCCATCTGGTTGTTTTACGAGGTCATTCGACGTTCCATTGCGCTTGCTATTGACGTCTATGATTTCAATCGACGCCATGCCGAGGTTGCGCCGAGAATCGCGGGCATAGTTGCTTGTATTGCCCTTGCCTTCAGTATTCCTTTCTGGATCGTATCTACCAGGGCGCATGTGGCGTCATTCGATATTATGTTGCTGATGTTGATTGCCCGGCTGACAGTTGCTTTCGCTGAATCGGGCCGGATACGGACGGCTGCGCTGCTGGCGTTTATTTATGGCGCCGGGGCAGTGGAGTTTGCGACGCTGATAGTATTTGCCCCGATTGCCGCTTTTTTTGTTCTTTTTTTCCTGTGGAGGCGTGAAGAAGCGTCAGTCGGTTCAATTCTTAAGATCGCTGTAGCCGGTCTTGCGGGTCTTGTCTTCTATTTGATTGCCGCCTGGGATTTCTACGGTTCGCATGGGTACGAGATGCGGATGTACGACAGTTTCTTCCGAATCCTCTGGATTATGTGGCGCGATCAATATTTTCTTATCACACGCAGCATGCCGAAATTCGGCTGGCTTGTAATAATTCTTATGAGTGGCGTTCCATGGGGTACTGTTCTCCTGGTTGGGAAAAGAGGACTTAACCAGGAGAAGGACTGGGGTTTTTACGCTTTGCATTTAATGATTTCCGTGCTGGTTGTAGCTGCCGTGCTTAACCTGAAAGTGTCGCCATGGAATTTTGTCAAGGGCCACCGCTTGCTTGTTACCCCGTATGTTTTGGTAGCCGCCACGGCTGGTTATCTTGTCGCCTATTGGTTTATGCTTCCCTTGTCACGGTGGCGGGATGCTGCTGTGGGGTTAAAGCAGGCTGTCAGGAATTACGCCGGGCCGGCGCTGGCCGTTTGCTGGTTTGCCTTGGTGATTGCAGCTTCCTTCCTTAATGCCGGCCGGTCCAGCTCAAGGAATGCAGGTTTCGTGTCCAGGTACGCTGAATCTGTAATAGACAACCTGGACGGCAGGTCGTGGCTGGTGACGGGCGGGCTGCCTGACAACAACCTCCTGATTGCGGCACACGAGCGAGGCAAAGACGTAAAGATCCTTAACCTGGGCCGTGGACAGAATGATGTCTATATGCGGCATGTGGCTTCCATGTTTGAGGATGTGGAGCTTAAAAACATGGCAGGCATCGGGATGTTCCAGTTGTTGTCGACGTGGATGGCATCGGACCCTGACATTGAAGAAAAGCTTGCATTGATGGTCTTACCGGACCTCTGGTTTTCTGCCGGATACACAGCCATTCCGTATAAAATGATTTTCTTCGGAGGTAGGCAGGAAGAATTTGAAGTGCAAATGGCAATGCAGGAACAGAGAAAATTCATGGGAAATGTTGTTCAGGAACTCAGCGAGGCTAACGCCGGCGAGCTTGAATGGATGCAGAATAGAATACTGCGTCACGTTTCGATGGTTGCCAACAACCTTGGCGTGCTGATGCAGGATGCCGGACATGAAGATTTTGCGCACGAGTGTTATAGCATGGCGAGGGAGGCCAACGAGGATAATATCAGCGCGATTCTGAACCTTGGTTCGATGGTGAGGTCAGGGTATAAGGCGCCGGACACTGAAGGAATCGAGAAGGAACTGGAAGAGACAATAGCCAGGGTGCGCGGACTGCGGAATATATGGGCCCTTTCCCGCTATCACGGCTATGTCAGGTCTCCGCAGGCATATGCCAACGTGGGTCTGGCGTGGGCTTATTCAGGGCGTCCGGGACTTGCCGTAACGGGGCTGAGACGCGCGATGGAGATGGTTCCGGATTCTGCGGCTCGGGGAATAAAAGGCATATTGGCCGATGTTTACCTGTCCCATGAAATGGAAGACAAGAGCAGAATATTGTATGAGGAGTTGCTGAAAGACGATCCCGGCAATCATAAAGCCCTGGTCGGCATGTCGCGTATAGCGGCGGCGGAAGGAAAGACCGGTGAGGCGCTTCAGTTTATGCAGCGGGCCAGACAGGCTGGAGCTCCAAAGGCGGTTGTAGGATTGGAGCTTGGCAGGCTGTTTCTTGCCGGGAATCAGGTGGATAAGGCGAGAATCGTCCTTGAGGAACTCGTTGATCTAAGACCGGAAATGCTGAAAGCGTGGGCTTTGCTGGCCCAGGTTCTGCTTATGCAGGATGACGAGAAAGCCTTGCGCGAGTGCATTGAGCAGATACAGGCAATTCCGGGCGGAAATCCGATAATATTTACGATAAGAAGTCAACAGGCAGCGAAAAAGGGCGATATGATGTTGGCTTTATCCCATTTGCGGGATGCGGCTCAGGCTGACCCCGGCAATGTGCGCCTTGCCAGGCAGCTTATGAAACTGGAGATGTTGCAGAACAACCTATCTGAAGCGGGCGACGCCGCCAGGCTTATTCTAAGAAAAGATCCGTCCGACGCTCTTGCAAATTATGTTCTGGGCAAAGTACAGATCAGAAACGGCGATGTTGAACTTGCGAAAGATTCTCTGCGCAAAAGCCTGAAAGAAAAGCGTGCTGCCAGGACATTGAACGACCTGGCCTGGTTGTTGCAGCATGACGGGGAATACCAGGAGGCGGAGGAACTTGCGAGAGAGGCAATTGAACTGCGGCCTAAGCTCGGGCAGGCATGGGATACGCTCGGGGTTATTCTTATGCGCACCGACAGGCTTGAGGAAGCCCAGACCGCATTGGAAAATGCGATTTCTTTTTCTGCAGACAAGACATCCGTCAAACTCAGCATGGCTGAATTGCAGGCCAGACTGGGAAATCGCAAAAGCGCTTTAGAACTTGTTGAAGAGGTAAGAGAAGCAATGCGCAGCGGAGAATCAGTTGATATTTCAAGGTTGAAACGGGTCCGGCGCATGGCCAGGTAGCGCATCCAATATTCGGGCTATGCCAGCAGCTTCTGTATTTCTTCCGGCGTTAATTCCCTGAATTGGCCGGGCGCAAGACCGAGCTGTTTTAATCCAAGTTTTCCCACCCTGGTCCTGACAAGGCGATGAACGCGCAAGGCTGCAGAAGAGCACATTTCTCTTATCTGCCTCTTTCGTCCTTCGCCTAGAGTTAATTCAAGGATATGTCGATTACGGCCAAGTCCTGCTTTCAGGTATTTGACACTGCACGGGGAGATGGATTGTCCGTTTATATTCCTGATAGACTTGAGCTTGTCTATTGTTTTTTCGTTTACACGGCCGGAAACGGTAACTCGGTAGACTTTTTTATGTTCATAACGAGGGTGGGTAAGCTTATTGATGAGGTCGCCATCGCTTGACAATATGAGCAGCCCTTCGCTGTTTTTATCAAGTCTGCCTGCCGGGACGATTCTCTGTCCTTGATCCGGAACCAGGTCGTAGACAGTTTTGCCTTGCGAGGAAGATACGCTGCAAATATAACCGCGCGGTTTATTAAGGGCCACGGTCTTTTTTCCGGCTGGAGCCGGAGGCAGGGGCTTGTTGTCAATCTCAACTCTGATGCCAGGGGGCACACGCCGGCCTGCCTCAGTGGCCACCATACCGTCGACTTTCACGCGGCCTCGCGCCACAAGTTCGGTGGCCTTTCTTCGAGAAGCCGCCCCTGATGAAGCAATAAGTTTATCCAGTCTTTCGCCTGCGTTGTTCATACCATGTTGCCGGATCTGCCCAAAAAAACTTGAGATATGTTGGTTGATTATTCCTCGTGCTATAATTTCATTGAAAGCTATTCTATAGGAGTCGGCGCACACTGAAAACGCAAAATATGACGCTTTCCCCCATACGGAATCTTGAGTTGAGGTTCAATATTCTGTAAAGTTATACATCCCGGTCGTTTTATGACCGGGGCTTTTGATAACTTTAATAAAGGAGCCGGATGTATGGCCATTAATCATGAGGAAGCCATGGAGTTGTTGCGAACCAGGGGGCAGGAGCATGTTCTTTCGTTCTGGGGGTCGCTGAACGATGAACAGAAAAGGAATCTGCTCCTCCAGGTTGAGGAAATAGATTTTGCCGATGTTGAACAGATGCAGGAACTGCTCGGAGGCCTTGGGTCAAAAGGTGCGGCGCCAGGAAAAATGGAGCCGGCGGATGTTATGGGCGACAAGGATTTTGACAGGCAGGCGATGAAAGAGAAGGGCGAGCAAATGCTGGCCGATGGCGAAGTGGGGTGCATCCTTGTTGCGGGAGGACAGGGGTCGCGCCTGGGATTTGACGGCCCAAAGGGCTGTTTTCCAATCGGGCCTGTGTCAGGCAAAACGCTGTTTCATGTTCACGCCCACAAGATAGCCGCGCTGGAGGAGAAATATAACACGCAAATACCGTTCTATATCATGACAAGCGAAGCCAACGATAAAGATACCAGGGACTGTTTTGAGCAGAATGACTGGATGCGATTAAGCCCTGAGAGGGTAAAGTTTTTTACCCAGAACATGTGGCCGGCTCTGTGGCGGGACGGAAAATTTGTGCTTGACCGGCCGGACCATATTTTTATGAGCCCAGACGGGCATGGCGGTTTGCTTTCTGCGCTCAAGGGGCGAGGAATGCTTGATGACATGGAGAACAGAGGCTTGAAGACACTTTTTTATTTTCAGGTCGACAATCCCATGGTGGAGATAGCTGATCCTGTTTTTATAGGTCTTCACGGCGAGCGGCGGGCTGATGTTTCGGTAAAAGTCTGTGAGAAAAGGGATCCCGAAGAAGGGGTCGGAGTGGTTGTCAGGAGAAACGGCAAATATGCGGTGGCTGAATACAGCGAGCTTTCCGACGAACAGAAGTACGCCAGAACCGATAGCGGAAAGTTGAAATTCAGGTTTGGCAGTGTTGCGATACATGTGTTTTCGTATGATTTTCTCAAGCAGGAGGCATCCGGAAGATTGCCTCTTCATCTTGCCCACAAAAAGGTCCCTTATTGTGATGACGCTGGGAATACAGTTAAACCCGAAGAGCCCAATGCGTATAAATTTGAAAAGTTTATTTTCGACGTGCTCCCGGATGCCGACAAGGTTTTAAACCTGGAGTTCAAGCGTGAAAATGAATTTTCACCCGTAAAACGGGCATCTGGAGACGACTCCCCCGCAACTGCAAGAGGGGATATGATGAAGAAACATGCCAGGTGGCTGAAGAGTAACGGCGTGGAAGTCCCCTGCGGTGAAAATGGCGTTCCTCAATTTAAGGTCGAAATTGATCCTCGGATTATGGCTAATCCTGAAATGCTCAATGATAAGATTGAACCCGGGACGACAGTTGAAAAGGATGTCATGCTGTAGCCCGCGTCATTGGCCCTGGCGGCCTGTTATTGGTCATTTGGGAAAGAGGGGAGAAGGCACAAAGATTCGCAAGAGGCTCAAAAGTGGAAGAAAGGGAGAATTGATGATGAGCAGGGTTCTGGTGATAGGGGCAGGCGGTGTTGGAAGTGTTGTGGTAAGGAAGATGGCAAGGGTTCCGGAAGTGTTCACAGATATCTGTCTTGCCAGCCGCACACTTGAGAAGTGCAGGGCTATTCAGGAGTCTGTGGATCGTCCGATACAGGTTGCCCAGGTAGATGCTGACAGGCCCAAACAGGTCGCAAAGCTGATCAGGGATACCGGAGCAGAGCTGGTTGTGAATGTGGCGCTTCCCTACCAGGATCTTTCGATAATGGACGCATGTCTTGAGCAGGGCGTCAACTATCTTGATACGGCAAATTACGAGCCGCGGGACGAAGCAAAATTCTGTTACAAGTGGCAGTGGGATTATCGGGAACGGTTCAAGGAGAAAGGGCTGACCGCACTGCTTGGATGCGGCTTTGATCCTGGAGTTACAAATATATTCTGCGCATATGCGCAGAAGGAGTTTTTTGACGAGATTCATTTTGTGGATATTATGGACTGCAATGCCGGCGATCACGGGCATCCTTTTGCCACTAATTTCAACCCGGAGATAAATATTCGCGAGATAACCCAGGCCGGCCGCTACTGGCAGAAAGGCGAGTGGCGGCAGACCGACCCGCTGTCTGTCCATTGTTTGTTCGATTTTCCGGAGATAGGCGCCCGCGAGATGTACCTTCTCTATCATGAAGAAATGGAATCGCTGGTGGAAAACATTCCGGGACTCAAACAGATACGATTCTGGATGACCTTTGGCGAAGATTACCTGGCGCATTTACGGGTTCTACAGAATGTCGGTATGACGCGTATAGATCCGGTAGAGTATGAAGGAAAAGAGATTGTGCCGTTGAAATTTCTGAAAGCCCTCCTGCCTGATCCCGCTTCCCTGGCGGAAGGGTATAAGGGTAAGACCTGTATCGGGTGCATGATAACGGGATTAAAAGACGGCAAGGAGACAACCCGGTACATATACAATATCTGCGATCATGAGAAATGTTTTGAAGACGTCGGCGCCCAGGCGGTTTCGTTTACCACTGGCGTTCCGGCGATGATAGGGGCAAAGCTCATGCTGGAGGGTGTGTGGACAGGTGGGGGAGTGTTCAATGTTGAAGAGTTTGACCCGAATCCGTTCATGGATCAGCTTGGCCAATACGGATTGCCGTATGTTGTCGAAAAACGCTCTGGCCGAGGAGGACTTGAGAACCTGTGAAAGACTGGGAACAACACCTGCCCTTGTCTTCGGTTGATACGCCCGCGCACGTTATTGATGTCAAGGCAGTTGAACACAACCTGGAGATTCTGGAAGGAATCAGACGCAGCACGGGATGCAGAATACTTCTTGCATTGAAGGCCTTTGCATTCTGTCCTTTATTTTCTCTTGTTCGCAGGCGGCTTGACGGGGTTACCTCCAGCTCTCTTAATGAGGCGCGGCTTGGAAGAAAATATTTCGGGAAAGAAGTGCACATATGCGCCCCGGCTTACAAGGAAGGAGAATTCGACGAAATTCTCACCTGCGCTGACCATATAGTTTTCAATTCCCTTGCCCAGTTGAGGCATTTTGCGCCTCAACTGGATGCGTCCAGCAAATATGTGGAAAGAGGAATCAGGCTCAATCCGATGCATTCGGAAACAGAAGTTTCCCTGTATGATCCCTGCGCCGATTTCTCCCGTCTTGGCGTAAGGCGGAAAAAAATTGAAATTGAAGATATGGCCGGACTTGACGGGTTGCATTTTCATACGCTCTGTGAGGCAAACGCCGGGGCCCTGGCCAGGACACTCAGGGAGGTTGAGCGTCAGTTCGGCAGTCTGCTGAAACATGCAGGGTGGCTGAATATTGGCGGAGGACATCATATTACACGCCCTGATTATGACCGGGAGTTGCTTTGTTCCGAGATCACGCGCATTAAGAAAAAATATGATGTCCAGGTCTATCTTGAACCCGGTGAGGCGGTGGTATTGAATGCAGGCGCTCTTGTTGCATCCGTTCTTGACGTGATCGAAAACCGGAAACAAGTAGCCATACTTGACACCTCGGCGTGCGCGCACATGCCTGATGTTCTGGAAATGCCGTACAGGCCTGAAGTGGTGGGAGCGGGACAACCGGGCGTTTTTGCCAACGAATACCGGCTTGGCGGAAATACATGCCTGGCGGGTGACATAATCGGGGATTACTCGTTTAAGCATCCGTTGGATGCAGGCATGAAGCTGGTATTCCGGGATATGGCTCATTATACCATGGTCAAGAGCACAACTTTCAACGGGCTAAGCCTGCCTGATGTCTATCTTTTTGATTCCGGTGCCGGGGGCATAGAGAAGGTATACAAATACGATTACGCGGATTTCGAGAGGAAAAATGGAGGAACGGCCGATTGCCAGCCTTGCGAATAGTATCCAATGGAATCTTCTATGCGCTAAACCTTTATTGTGACTCGTAGCCTGCCTGAAATGCTTTCAGGTTGAGGTCGATAATTTCACCGGGTTTTCCCGCAAGCATTTCGCGGGTCTTTTCTATCACTGTGTCGGGTTGAATAATCGGCCGCCTGGAAAGATATGCGCCGAGGATGACAAAATTGGCCACCTTTATATTGCCCATTTCATTGGCAATGTCTGTTGCCGGTGTTTCCACCACTTCGCGCGAGGAAGGCGCTTTGCACAGGGAGCTGTTTATAACTACCAGGGATTCCGGCAGCGCTTTTGATATGAATTTTTCCAGGCTGGCCTGGTTCATGATTATCATGGAGTCAAACTGGTCGCACACCGGCGATCCGATTTTGTCGCTGGAAAAAACAACCTGGCAATTTGAAGTGCCGCCGCGCACTTCTGCGCCGTAGGCGGGAAAGAAGGTGATATGGGGGGTTTTATCCAGAGCCAGATTCGCGAGCATTTTTCCCGTCAGAATTATGCCCTGTCCGCCTGAGCCGGCCACCAGCAATCTTTCAAGCATTGACGACCTCTCCTTCTTTTCGAAATACCTTAACCGGAAAAACCGGTTCCATTTGCTCTTTTACAAATTTGAATGCATCCGCGGGGGCTACCCGCTGATAAGTGGGGCATGGGGAAAGCACTTCCACAAAACCGTAGGAATTATGCCTCGTCTGGGCAACGAAAGCGGATTTTATTGCTTTTTTCGTCTTTCTTATCCCTGCAGGGCCGTCTAGAGCAACCCTTTCTATGTGGTACGGCCGGTCAAGGGTATTGAGAAGTTCGCATATCCGGATTGGCGGTCCCATGGTGGCGGGATCCCTGCCGCATGGGGATGTGGTGGTCTTCTGTCCCACCATGGTGGTCGGCGCCATCTGTCCTCCTGTCATTCCGTAGACCACGTTGTTCATGAATATCACTGTAATAGGTTCGCCCCTGTTAGCTGCGTGGATTGTCTCGGCGGTTCCAATGGCTGCAAGGTCGCCGTCTCCCTGGTAGGAAAAAACCACGCGGTCGGGCAGGGCGCGCTTTATGCCTGTTGCCACAGCAGGGGTTCTGCCGTGAGCAGCCTCGCCGACGTCGAAATTAAGGTAGAAATAGGCAAGAACCGAACAGCCTACGGGGGCGATACCTACAGTTCGTTCTCTTATCTCAAGTTCATCAACCACTTCAGCCAGAAGTTTATGCGCGATGCCGTGCCCGCAGCCGGGGCAGTAATGGGTGCGGACATCTCTCAAAGCGCCAGGTTTGGAGTAGATTTTTTGCTTTGGCATAAAAAGTCCTGTTTTCCGGTTTATCTTCCGGCAATGTCCATGATTTTTGTTTCAACCTCTTTTGTGGTCGGAACCCCGCCGCCCATTCGCCCGAAAAAATTGATATTTCCGGTTCCGCCTGTTGCAAGCCGCACATCCTCGAGCATTTGTCCAGCGCTCATTTCAACCACCAGGACATTCTTTGCTTTCGAGGCGAACCCGGCGACTGCCTCAGCGGGAAACGGCCATAGAGAAACCGGCCTGACCAGTCCGACCTTGATTCCACGTTTTCTGCAATTTTCCATTGCCGCCTTGCAGATTCGCGCGCTGGTTCCGTAGGCAACCAGCAATAGATCGCAGTCTTCCGCAAATTCTTCCCGGTAACGGATTTCGTTTGCGGTTATATCTTGATATTTTTTCTGCATTGCTATGTTGAGCTCTTCAAGTTCGCCTTCCACCAGGTAGAGCGAGCGAATCATATTGGGCTCCCGGCCTGAACATCCAGTCAATGCCCATGGCTTGGGTGGCGGCGCAGGCTCCGGACCTTCGCGGAGGACCAGGGGTTCCATCATCTGTCCGAGCCTGCCGTCAGCCAGGATCATCGCGGGGTTCCTGTACTTGTCGGCAAGCACGAATGCTTCGATAGTCAGATCGTGCATCTCCTGCACCGAATGCGGGGCCAGAACAATCAAGTGGTAGTCTCCGTGCCCTCCGCCTTTTGTTGCCTGAAAATAGTCCGCCTGTGAAGGAGCAATGTTTCCGAGCCCCGGGCCGCCGCGTTGTATATTGACTATGACCGCGGGGAGTTCCGCGGCTGCGAGATAGGAAATGCCTTCCTGTTTAAGGCTTATGCCCGGAGAGGACGAAGATGTCATTGCTCTTTTGCCCGCGCTCGCCGAGCCGAAGACCATGTTTATTGCCGCAAGTTCGCTTTCGGCCTGGATAAAGACACGGTTATTCTCCGGCATATGCTTTGCCATATATGCGGTAAGTTCATTTTGTGGAGTTATGGGATAGCCGAAATAGCAGTCGCAACCGGCCCTGAGCGCACCTTCTCCCACCGCGTCGTTTCCAGTCATCAGAACACGGTCGCCCATTATTCTGTTTCTCCTTCTATTTCTATTGCTGCATCGGGGCATACCAGGGCGCATTGTTTGCATCCGGTACATTCATCCGGCTTAGTGGTTTCAGCGAAGCGATGCCCTTTTGAATTAAGCAGATTCGACATGGAGAGAACGCCGCCCGGACATACGGACACGCACATTTCACAGCCTTTGCATTTCTCTTTGTCGATTCGAATTGTGAATTTCATAAGACTCCAGATATCAGCACGACGGATATACTATAAAGAAATTGAGATGATTAAACAACGGTGTTTTTGGTTGTTGGGAATCCTGCGAGATATGCGGGCTA
The DNA here is from genome assembly GCA_964433435.1 of uncultured Victivallales bacterium. GTDB lineage: Bacteria > Verrucomicrobiota > Kiritimatiellia > UBA8416 > CAYSRM01 > CAYSRM01. The sequence continues at coordinate 17,845 of CAYSRM010000015.1, read as the reverse complement.
GTCCGACAAGGCGGAAGCCGAGATCCATCCCCGCTTTCCGGTGGCCTCGATCTTGGCCCAGTTGCCGCGGTTTTCGATAACTTTTATGTGTTGTCCCGGTCTGAGTCTGAAAGTAGTTGCCGCGCCGGGATGTGGATAAATTCTCGCTGCAGTTGACTCGATGATTTCTTTTTCTTTCAAAGTAAGCAGATTTTCTGCCTTCTGTTTAAAGGCTGGAAAAGCCAGAAGAGCGGCGGCCAGGATTAATCCTGCCCATAACAATGGCGGTTTCAACCAAATGCGCGCGCCAACAGCCAGGATGAAGGCCGCTATCCAGAATACGCAAACGGCTGCAACAATGGGGAACCCCGATTTTTCTTCAG
>CAYSRM010000015.1:2588-17383 GCA_964433435.1 uncultured Victivallales bacterium | reverse complement strand
GGAACGCTGTCTATGGTTTTCGGGTCATAGACCTTGAACATAGGCGCTGAGTTTATGAGCCGAATCTCCGCCTGCTCAAGATTGCCCGTCCCGGCAATGGCGGCAGTTATTGCAATGAGTTCTCCCGGCACAAAATTGGTTGGCGAGATACTGACATTAAGTGAAAATCTGCCTATGGCGCCGGTATAGTTTTCAGGGCGGCCTTGCTCGGGCGTCGACTGGACATTGAACTCAATGGGGGGCACGTCAAGCAATTCCGACGTGCGTGAGCGCGCAAACCCGAAAGGGGATCGCGACACTTCGATCAAGCTGAGGTTCAACCTGGGGGAGAATTTTATCCTGCCTTTTCTGTGAAACGTTGCGGTAGTGGTGAATTCGCGCCTTTCAATGGTTTGATTTGAAGGCTGTTTTTTACGATCAACGCGGGCTTCTTTGAACTGGCCGAATGAGATTTCATCGGCCGGCGGCAGTCCTGCCAGCGTGATATTCGAGCCGATACCTGCGCCGCTGGAGCGGATTATGAGCTTCAATGGCATCTTTTCTCCCACGTATACGTTGGTTCTCGGAACGGAGAAGACGGCGCTAGCTTCGCTGGCGTCAACAGTTTTTGCTGATATAAACAGGGCGACGGAGATCAACAGCAAAGTTGCGTTTATTTTCACGGTTTGTCTCCTGAAAATACAGGCCCCTCGGCGATCACTTCGTTTATTTTGAGAAGCTGGTGCGCCGAGGCCAGGTAGCTTGTCCCGAATGCCAGTAAGACAAGCAAGGACGATATGGCGAAGACGCCTGAAAGATGAGAAATCCGGGTTAATCTTCTGAACGCCAGCGCGACCCAGAAGACTGCGAAAGCAAAAGTTGCAACAATTCCACGGGCCCGCATCGAAATATCGAAATGCCAGAAGAGAGGAGTGCGGTACCATGGGAGGTTGTTGCCGCTGCCGGCTTTTCCCCTCCTCGCGGCGAGGCCAAGGTTCCGTTCGATTTCCCAGTCAGCGCCCCCGTAAAGCTCGGCAAGGCGGAGCCATGGCTCCGCCTCAGCGTATCTTTCGGCCTGAAGCAGCGCTGTTCCGAGGTTATAGAACACTTCCGCATTCTGTCCGCCGGATTGAACAATCTGATAGTAGGCCTCTGCCGCCTTCAGAAACTCGTCTTTGTTTCTGGCGGTTGCCATGATCGACATGGCCCGGTTCCTGGCAAATACTGACCGTTCCGGCCATTTTTCGAGACCGTTTTTTACTGCGCCCCGGCTGTAAGTAGCGGCAGCTACCAGCAGCATGATAAGCACAATCTTGATGATATCTTTCATTGTTTTAGTTTCTTCTTTTTATAAAGACAGTTTTCTATCCTTGGAATAAGCGCGGCTGCGGCAACTAAATCATTATCAAGTTGTTGAGTATTGAACTCCGGGTCGGGAGAATACGCGATGTCAAAATTGCGCTGTGCTATAGCCAGCCATTCCTCAGCCATGTCGCCGGGAATACCCTGTCTTTTCAGCAACGAGGCAGCTTCGGCGGGTATTGGCGTCTCGCCGGCATTGCCGGAGCGTCTTGCGGCGTATCTGACCAGTCCTGCCGCAATGGCCCGCGCTTTCAATCCGGGCTCGTTGCTTCGACAAAATTCCTCTTTCATGGCGCGCACGGCTGAAGGGGCAATCATCCGTTTCTTTCTGCGGGATTGAAGTCCAGAAAAGAAAGGGGCCGTTTTCTGAGCAATGACCAGGGAGAAGAAGAGCAGGGGCGGAAAGGCCAGAAGCCAGATTTGCCACTCTGCGCCCCAGGGGTTTTTGTTGAAAGCGGACGGGCCGCTTATGGCAACGGGGGCCGGAATGGCAAAATCGTCCTCGGTTGGCGCATCGTCTGCTGACGCGGCGATTACTATGTTTGTTGTCAATTGGGTTGATTTTCTGGCTCGAACCGGAATCGGATCTGTGCGCGCTAGGCGGTATTCCCTGAGCGCGCTGTCGAAGTAGGCGAATTCCAACGGCGGTATTTCCAGGGTTCCCGGGCGAATTGGCCTGATGGTATAGACGAATTTCCGGCTGTCTTGCCTGCTTCGAGTTTCAACTGTATCGGAATAGACTTTGAAATTATGCTGAAGTTCCGGCACATCATCTAATTCCGGCGCATAGGTGTTTTTGAGTCTGATGTCGCCTGCGATAGTGACAGTCAATTTGAGCGGGTCTCCGACATTGCAGTTCTGGCTGTCAATTTCAGCTTCGACGGTCATGTTTGAACCGAGCGCTCCAATGTAATGCTCCGGCCGGTCTTCCATGGGAGGCGGGACTACGCGGACTGTTACTGCCGGGCCCACAGCAAATATTTCTTTTGTTATTGCTTCCCTGTCGTCTGTTACACCTGAGATTATTGTGCCTTTAAAAGTTACCGGTCCGAAAGTATAAGCGCCTTCATCTTCCGGGTGGTATTCCAGCGTAAGATAATATTCCAGGTAGCTTGTTCCGTTTTTTTCAACTTTTTGGCGATCGAACGCGAATTTTGCCTTGTGTCTTTCAAAGGGATTGTCTTGAAAACCGAAAGGAAAAAGGCTCAGGCCACGGTCCATCTCAAATCCGTTAATATTAAAACCATGCTTGCGGGGCGAACGAACCAGCATATTCTCCAGGATTGAGCGGATATCAGGATTCTGCAGGCCCTGAACGGGATCTAAATCAAGGAAAGGAATCTCAAGAGAGGGCGGGGAAGATGGGACAAGGGGTTGTTCCGATGAAAACGGAGGCGGTAGCTGTTTGACCCCGATTTTAAGAGTCACGGTGAATGGGTCTACAACCAATGCCGATTGTCTGGAGGCGGATATGTCAATGTAGACAAAGTCCTGTTTTTCAATGCCTGTGACCTTGACAACGGGTCCGGCCTTTTTGATGGTCCGGCCGTTGACCGGCAAGTAGACTGGCCCTGCCCTGAATTTGCCGGCGGATTCCGGAGTCAGCCGGTACAGGTAAGATGTATGGGTTTCTGAGAATTGCCGAACCTTCCCTTTGACTCTTTCCCTCCAGCTCCTGGCCTTCTCTGATGCGCCCATGAATTCCACCCGGCAGTCCTTGATTTCAGAAAGGTCCGGGTTAAGTCTGCGGTTTGTTCCTTTAACTTTAAGCGTCAGTTGAAAGGATTCTCCAAGGTATATGTTGTTCCTGTCTGTCTCAAGTTCGGCGGATATTTCCCTGGCGGCGCTTTGCGGCTGAAAAGGGTCTGCAAGCAGCAGCGCCGCGAGTAAAATCAATAGGTTATGTGTCCGCATCACGGTTACCAGTCCTTTTCAAAAGGCTGCAACAGCGTCCGTGTCCGCCGCCTCTTTTTCTCCAGTTCATGCTCTCTCTGGCGTTGAAGGGCTTTTCTTAATATCTGCCGCACATCTTCTTCAGTATCTTTTTCCCCGGGCTGTTGCTGTTCTTCTGTCTTTTCCTGCTGCTGTTTTTCTTCGAAAGGCTGTTGCTGATTATCAGGCTGTGGCTGTTCGGATTTATTGTCTGGTTCCGGTTCATTATCCTGTTTTTTCTGTTGATCCCGCTGTTTGTCATCTTTTTTCCGTTGATTCCGGCCTTCCTTTTTTTCCGGAGGCAACATGTCGCGGATTTTTTCCAGGATGCGGTAAGCCTCCTCCTGGTTTGCAAGCGCACGCGTGTGGTTGCCTTGCGTTATGAGCTGCGCTGCCTGGTTCTGTTGTTTTCCGGCCATGGCCGCAAGCTCGAGTATTTCTTTTTTCTTTTCGTCTGTCAGCGCTCCGGCCTGTCCCGGCTCAGCGCCCTGGTCCGGGGCATTGGTTTTGGCGGATGCGGCGAAACGTTCAGCAAACAGTTCTGAAAGATCAGCGCATTCCTGTTGCTGGGTCAATGTTTCTGAAGCGGTTGTCCGGGAGCCGTCTGCCTTCCTGTTCAAGACTATGGAATTTGTCTGTCTGTACATATTTTCGTCAAGGAGTTTTCTATAGGGAGCCATCTGTTTCCAGAAGCCGTAGATGCGCCGTTCGGCTGAATCGGCGTAACCGCAGGCGGATGTATCCATGTCCTTAAGCTGGCGGGCGGTTTTTCGCATATACTGCTCTGTTGAGTTGCTTATTTCCTGTAAGGCTGCAACCTGTTGAGCGGCAAGCTCGTTTGTGCTTGCCTGTGTTGTGCGTTCCAGGAGGTTCCGGAGGGGAATCCAGAGGTCCGCGGCATCGCGTTGCCTGGCGGCAAGTTCTTCTAGCCGGTATATCTGTTCGGGAGAATCGTTTGTAAATGCTTGCTTCATATTTTCAATAATTGCCCGCTCTTCGTTCAGCATTGTGTCTAATATAGAGAAAGGCGGGGTTTTGCCGTATTTCTCCATTGCCTGAATTTTCCTGGCCTGTTTGCTTGCCTGTTTGTATTTTTCGGACGCCAGCGAGGCATCGTGGCGCAGTGTCTCGTTTTCTGGTTCTTCTCTTATTGCCGCGGCAAAAGCGTCTGCTGATTCTTTGAAAAGCCCGGCTCTCCGAAGAGAGTTGGTGGAATTGTCCGGAGATATATCGAGCGCGTGTTTGTGCAGGGCCGCTGCAAGCAGTTGCCTGGTTCTTTCGGGCGGTTTGCGCTGCGATGAAAGGCGGCGGAGAAGGGCTGCAGCGTCCTGGTATCTTTTCGCGCGGTAGAAGGCCGCAGCGGCATTATACAGCAGGGTATGTTTCATGTTGCCTGAGGCTTCGTCTGACGCTTTTATATAGGCGTTGGCAGCCTCGATATATTGCCCTGACCTGTAGAGTTTTTCCGCGATACGTCCGCCTTCTCTGCCGGAAGGCACGGGAATGCGGGTTTGAGGGGGCGCATTTGTTTTCTGGTTGGCGCTGGCCTGTTTAGCGCTTGCATTGGCGTATTCCCGGCTCTGGGCAAAGGATGGAAAGCAGGCAGTTGCAATTACAATGACCGCGAGCGCTGAACCTGCCGCCCCGCGCGCGTTGCCGGCCTGTGGTTTTGCTGCGCTTTGTCGGCGGTTGCGGGAAAGTCTGCCGGCGCTCATGAACGCGGTTGCGAGAAGAAGAACAGCAGACGGGAAAAGAAAATACTGGAAACGGTCGATATATATCCTCTCCACTCTTTCCTGTATCGAACGGGCGGCAATGCGCTTGAGATGATCCTGGTAGAGATTGCCCAGTGTAACTTCTGCTGTGCCTGCGGTTCCAATGGCAATGTAGGCGCCGCCGCTTTTTTCCGCGAGGGTTTTCAAGGCTTCGTGCTTAAGCCGGGAACGGACAGGTTTTCCTTTGTAAGAAAGGCGCTCTCCCGGATTATCCGGGTCTGGAATTGTCGCGCCGGAGGCGCTGCCCAGGCCTACTGAATAGATGGGTATATTTTTTTCCGCCGCCATTCGTCCTGCCTGGTCGATGTTGCCGGAAAGATCCTCGCCGTCGGACACAAGGACTATTGCCTTATGTGAGGCCGGTCCGTTTTCGAAAGACTGCAGCGCCTTATCCACGGCGCTGTGCAAGTCTGTAGGGCCGCGCGGGGCTGAATAGGTATCTGCGCCGCTCAGCGCCTGCCTGAGAAAAGCGTAGTCAGTGGTCAGCGGACAGAGCAGTCTTGCCCCGTTTCTGAATGCAATCAGCGCGGCGCGGTCGCCCTGAAGTGTTTCGACCAGATCCATGATGTCGGCCTTTGATCTCTGGAGTCGATTGGGGTGTATGTCCTCTGCCAGCATGGAGCGGGACACATCCAGCGCAATGACTATGTCTCTGCTCCTGGTGTGAGCGGTTTGTTCGCTTTTTCCCCATTGCGGCCTGGCCGCAGCCACAATCGCAAGGAACAGCGCCAGGCAGGTCATTGAAGCCTGGAGCAGGAATCGGCGCATGGAATTGGCTGGTTTGAGCCGCGCCTGCATGTGTGGGGCCACAAAACTGCGCATCTTTTTCTCTTTGCCTGCATACGTGTAATGCCACCACACCGCGAGGGGCAGGATGAGCCACAGTAGAAAAAGAAGTTCAGGATTTACAAAACGAAGTTCCATTATTAAACAATCCTTTGCGCGCAGAACATATTCAGACAGGTTCCCGCGGCGATAAATATGATTCCCGGCAGAAGGAACCATCCGAACAGTTCATCATATTGATAGTAAACAGCTTGCTCTATCCTGGTTTTTTCGAGCTTGTCTATCTCCTCTAGCGCTTTGCCAAGAGCTTCTTTGTCTCTGACGTTAAAATACCTGCCACTGGTTTCGGCGGCGATGCTGCGCAAAAGTTTTTCGTCCAGAACCACCTCGCGTCTTACCTTTCTGGAACCAAGCGGGGTATCAACGATAAAATCGGCGTAGCCGGTTGTTCCGACCCCTATAGTGTAGACTTTGATCCCCAGTTTTTTTGCGGCCCTTGCGGCTTCTGCGGGTTCGACAGCGCCGGTATTGGATTCCCCGTCGCTTAGAAGCACGGCAATTTTTGATTTGGCTTCGATGTCTTCCAGTCTTGCGCATGCCGTAGCAAGCGCGTCGCCGACAGCGGTCATGAGCTCTTCAGGGTTGACCGGCCGTCCACGCGTGTCTACTTCCGGATCGGGAATTTCAACGCCATCGAGTATGTGAACAAGCGCCTGGTGGTCCAGCGTCAGGGGGCACAGGGTTGTGGCATATCCTCCGAATGTGATAAGGCCGGAAAGATCATGCGGGCGTTGCTTGACAAAATTCCTGAAAGCTTCTTTAACCGCGTCAAGCCTGGTCCTGTACTTCCATCCTTCGTCAGTCTTTGTGGACATGTCAAGAGCTCTCATTGAGCCGGACACATCCACTATCATCTGTATAGCTATAACTTCCGCGTTCCTGGTGGAAGTTGACAGAATGTTCCGGGGTCTTGCCAGGGCTATTATAACCGACAACAGGCCGAGGAGGTATAGCAGGGGAGCGGCGCGGGCTATTGATACGCGCCATGAAGAAGAACGCGGGGGGATGTATGCTGATGGAAAGAGCAAGCCCCTTTTTTTTCTTTCCCGTAAAACGGCCCATGCTCCTGCCGCCAGGGGAATCAGAAGAATAAAATAATACGGAGATGAAAATTTAAACATTGTTTTCCTCCGCATCGGCCTTGATATAGTTTGTGGCCGTGTCGATTGATTCTTGTATCATTCCGGATGACGGCTTGTAAGCGGCGAATTTCACAAGATCAGCCGCTTCAAGAAACTGCTTCAGCCGCTTTACAACTTCCTGTGTAAAATCGGACTTAAGGCTTACAGTCTTCAGGAATTCTTCCGTAGTTTGTTCGGGGGCTCGTATCCCGTGCTGTTCCTCGATATAGCGGCGCACAATCATTGTCAGTTCCACGTAGAAATCCTTAACGCGATTTTTTTCCACGAGTTTCCTGTCGAGCAGTTCATTCAGCCTGGTAAGCGCTCTTTGCGCTGGAGACATGCGCTTCATCTTTGCCTGTTTTCGCAGCTTCTTTCCCGCCCATAGAGAGGCCCATAGAAGCGCGCAGGCGAACATGATCAGGAGGATATAGAAAAGAAACGCGCCAGCTGAGGGCATAAGATTTATAATCCGGGGTTCAGTTTTAAGTGAATCTCCGGTGGATCCTTTGTAAACCGGCAGGACATCAAGTTCGATGGGATCTGTCGGGAACCAATCCTCCTGATTCTGAACCTTGCTTGAGTCGGTGTAAACAATCGGCATTGGCGCCAACCTGTATTCTTCGGCTGCTACAGGGGTCAGCAATGCGCGGCGTTCAAAGGTAGTTATGCCGTTTTCCGTAACCGGTTCCCGGTCGTAAACAGCATTGACTTCAAATCCTTCCGCCCGGTCGCGTATGCGCGGCATTGTCACCTGGAAACTGGACGGAAAGCGCACGGAAAGGGAAAGAAGCGTGTCACTATCAAGTCTGACCGAGGAAGGTTCCAGCGTTATCAGAGCCGAAACATCTCCGTGTTTTTTTTCCAGTCGGATGACATTATCGGTTTCGGGCGCAACTTTTTGAGCGCTGCATGCGGAGGCGAGGAAAAACAGCGCCGCGGCGAGAGCCGCAGAAAAAGCCGCCGGATTTTTTGTGGTTGTATATATATTCTTTCTGTTCATGATCCTGGTTTTTACCTGCCCGCTGCTCTTGCCTGTCGTTTTTTGAACAGTTTCCTGACATCGTCGACAAAGGGCTGATCTGTAGACAGTGAAATTGTGTCCACGCGCGTTCTTGCGAACAAATCGGCGAGCGCGTTGCGGTGATTTTCCGCCGCGAGGCGGTATGATTCTCTGAATGCCCGGGAAGCGGTATCAATGACGCAAACCTCTCCTGTTTCAGGGTCCTCCACCTCGATCAGCCCTGCGTCAACCATTGCCAATTCCCTGGGGTCAGCTATGGGGCAACATATCAGGTCGTGTTTCTGCGATACGATTCGGAGTTGTTTGCCGTACCCTGAATCCATGAAATCCGAGATCAGGAATACTACAGCTTTGCGCTTCTGTACCTTGTTCAGGAAGCGGAAAGCCGCGCTGATGTCTGTTTGATGGGTTGTAACCTCTGTGGCCAGAACTTCCCGCACGAGGCGCATTGCCGCCTTGCGGCCTTTTCTTGGCGGGATGAATTTGTCGATTCTGTCGCTGAAGAGAACGAGTCCTACTTTGTCCTGGTTCTTGATAGCGGAGAGCGCAAGAAGGCATGTCAATTCCGCCGCCGCTTCGATCTTTGATTTCAGCTTTGAACCGAAACACTGCGACCCTGAGACGTCGACCATAAAAATTATTGTTAATTCTCGTTCTTCGCAGAAGCGTTTGATGAACGGGTATCCCATGCGGGCTGTTACGTTCCAGTCGATTGACCTCACGTCGTCGCCGCTGACATATTCTCTGACCTCGTCAAATTCGATGCCCTGTCCTTTGAAAACCGAATGGTATTCGCCCGAGAGGAACTCATCAACCTGGCGGTTGGTCACTACGCGGATCCTGCGAACCTGCCTCATCAGTTCTGCGGTATCTATCGCCATTGGTTGCGGGCTCCTGTCATGGGACTGGAATTTCGTTGAGGATATTCTCTATCACTGAATCGCTGTCAACATCCTCTGCTTCGGCTTCGTAGGTCAGGATTATCCGGTGTCTAAGGACATCGTGGGCGAGTTCCTTAACATCCTGAGGAGTGGCATATGCGCGGCCGTTGAGCATTGCATTAGCCCTTGCAGCCAGGTTCAGGAACAGCGAAGCGCGCGGAGACGCGCCGTACTCAATCTGGTTTGCCAGTTTTTCAAGCTTGTACTCCGCCGGTTTGCGGGTGGCGAACACAATATCCAGGATGTACTCCCCGACCTTTTCATCGCAGTAAACCTGGTCCAATATCAACCTCATCTGTGACAGTTCGCCGGCGGTCAGGACCGGTGTGACTTTTATTTCCTGCCTGCGGCTGAAACGGTCCATTATTCTTTTTTCGTCATCTTTAGACGGATGTTCAACCAGGTGTTTCAACATGAACCTGTCGATCTGCGCTTCCGGCAGCGGATATGTTCCTTCCTGTTCAATCGGGTTCTGGGTGGCCATTACCATGAATGGTTCCGGAAGATGATATGTATTGTCTCCTATGGTCACCTGGTGTTCCTGCATGGATTCAAGGAGCGCAGACTGGACTTTGGCCGGGGCTCTGTTAATTTCGTCGGCAAGCAGCAGGTTGGTGAAAACCGGTCCTTTTTTGGGAGTGAAGGCACCGCTGCCAGGATCGTAAATCATGGTGCCTATGACGTCTGCAGGGAGGAGGTCGGGGGTAAATGATATTCTGCTGAAATCAAGGCCCAGGGCCGAGGAGAGGGTTTTGACAGCGGTGGTTTTAGCCAGTCCCGGAACGCCTTCGAGCAGTATGTGTCCGCCGGAGATAAGCGCTATCATCATTCTGCTGACCAGTTTCTCCTGTCCAACAAGCACTCTGCTGATTTCTGCGCGCAGGTTCTCAAATGACTGCGCCTGCCCTTTTATCATATCCGCTGTTTTCTCTATGTTGTTTTCCATGATTTTCTCCTGTGCTTAGCGGTGCGTTAATGCATCTGTTTTTTAGTTAAAAAGTATGCAAACCCTGTAAGATTAGGTTTCAGTATCCGCCGGCAATATGGGAACAAGCGCGGGACAAAAGCGCTGTGGTTTGATTCGAAAACAGGTTGTATCGACAAAGTGCGGCCGGATTCAGTTTTCGTTTCCGGCTTGTGCCGAAGCCTCTCCATCCTGTGCTTCGTCCCGCGTTTCTTTTTCCTTGATAAGTTCTTCCCGGTTTTTGAGCATTGGTTCAATTTTGTGCTCCGCAACTATGTAGGTCCAGCCTTCTGTCTGCCGGTTCAAGCTTTTGATTTTATCCGCCGGATTCTCCCCCGTTTTCGGATCAGAGGATTCATCTTCGGGTTCCTCTTTTCCGTTGCCGGACTGTTGTTCATTTTGGGCCAATGACGCCTCAAGCCGGATATAGCGGGAGGGGTCTTCTTCGCTTACAACTGATCCGACCGTGACATTGTAGGCTATACCGTCTTTTGTCAGAACGGTAAAAACCGACGGATTATCAAGCCCCATGCTTTCTTCTGTCATCGAGGGGTCTGCTATGGTGTCAAAGCGGAAATAACTCAGGGCACTTTGAAGATCGTAGGTCTCGGTGGTGTCCATTTCGTAATTCTCTCCGAGATCCTTCAGTTCCAGGGTATCTTCTTCTTCGTCCATGGCCAGGGTGAACGGTTCGGCGTCGAGCTTTTTTACTGTAACTAGCTTTACATCCGAAGAAGGCACATGAACAATCTGGCTGTTAAGCCATTCGGTGATTTCGGCAGAGAGGTTGCTGAGTGTTTCGGATACGAGGTACACGGTTTTGCCTTTGTCGGGCGAGACGTATCTCCCGGTCGGGTATCCGCCCGCGTTAAACCTGTCTGTTCCTGAAGACATACGCTGCCTTCCAAGGAGCAGGGAGGCTGCAGGGCCGTTTTTTCCAGCATACAGTTCTATCAAAGTTCCTGTATTATCAGTTGCCTTTCCCGGCGGCACGATGCGAAGGTTTTCGAGCTGGCTTTGGTCTGCATTGACAGTTTGTCCCACCGTGAGTTCGTAAAGATCCAGGATTGCCTGTCTAACCTTGTTGAATTTCACCGGATAGTTGTACAGGTTTGAAGCCACCCATCTGTCTTCTGCCCTTGCAATTTCAGACGTGTTGCTGCCGTCGGTTATCACAATTGCGGTGATGTCATTGACTGGCAGGCCGGGCAGAACTTTTTTGCCTTCGTCCGAGGTGCCGTATTGCATCTGTTTGAGCGAACTGAGAAAAGCCAGCAGCGAAAGCACAACTGCGGCGGCGACGAGAATCACTACATTTCTGGTTTTCATAAGTCTTTCCTCCTGGAGCAAAATCAGCCTGCGGCTTTTTTCCTTTTCTGTTTCCGGTACAGCGCAAAAACTATTCCTGAAATAGCTACTATTAAAGGCATGAGGCCGATGTTTATAACTTTAATCTTTATTCCAAGCTGTTCAATGTCTCTGCGCAGGTTTTTCCTGACTTCTCGGAGCTCTTCCTGGATTTTCTGTTCCTCGTTGCGGAATCTTTCTATGGCATTTTGCTGTTTCTCGTTGAGTATGATATTTTCCGATTCCGCAGTGGTTCTCAGCTCGCGGAGTTGCTCGCGGGTTTTCTGAAGCTGCTGCTGTAGGTATTCCTCCTTGTCCTGCCATTCTTCCCTGGCCCTGGCTTCCAGTTTCAGAACCCTGGTGAAGGGGCGTTCAAACTTGCCTCGGGAGCGGATGTTTATGAGCGCAGGGCTGCCTGCCATGAGGTCTATGGTATTGGCGAAAAAGTGCAGATTGTCGTTGATAAGCTGGTATCCGCCGAAGGGGGTTTCCTGGACGCAAAAGGGGTCGTAGAGCATATCCACATCGCCCGCCAGTATTACCGTGCTCTCTCCTTGCTCGATTCCGGCGGCTCCCTTGTCTGGATTGTTCTCTTCTTCGGGTTGTTCATTGTCCTGTTGGCCGTCGTCTTCGGGCGAGGGCGGGCCCTCAGGAAATGCCGTTGAGAATGTTCCGTTGATCCTGATTGCCAGGTCAAGCGCTGAACCCTTGCGTTCGAAGTCATTGCGTATCATTCCGGCGCCCATCTGCGCGGCCTGCGGACTTACTACGCCGGCGTCTTCGGATGAAGTCATCAGGGATGTGATTTCCAGTCCTTCTTTTTTGTCCGTCACTTCGAAGTATCCGGCGGACGGCAGAACCAGCATGTCAAGTTGGGATGTAATCACCTCCGTGTTGTTGAGGTTGGGTTCTCTCAGCGAAAGCCACACGAGGCTGTCTTCCACCCCGCCGGCCCTCTGGACCCGGGTGAACAACCTTGGATCGGCGACAACTTTGCCGGAGGAGAAGGTTATTCCCCATGCGGAGAAAAGTTTTTCCAGGTTTGATGAATTATCCGAACCCATTCCCATCTGGTTGGGGGAGCGGGACATGCCGGCGTCGGTTTCGCTGAGCGGATCGACAAAGACCATAAGCCTGCCGCCGCGAAGAAGGAACTGGTCGATGGCGTAAAGGGTTTCGTCAGGGAGTTGTTTTGGGTGGACTAGAACCAGTGTTTTTATATTTTCCGGTATTTCGTCAGTGTCCGTCTCTATTTTAGTCAGCTCATAGTCAGATTCGATGTCCTTGAAGGTTACCCATTTTTCCTGGGGCTGTTGTTGCATTTGCATGGCTATCTGCGGCGGTATGTCCTGGCCCAGCGCCGGCAGGGAACTGAGCACACCGATCGCAGGACGCTTCGGTTTGTCGACGCGGTGTATAAGTCTGCTTATTTGATATTCAAGGAGTTCTTCCTCTGCCGGATTAAGGGCAGGTATAACCTGTTCTTCTCCGCCTGAGACTGCCACAACGCCGAGGTAGACTGGAGGTCCGAAAATTTCCATCTGTTGAGGATGAAGCCCGTAATTTCTCGCCCATTCCTCGTCGTCCGAATCCGGTTCCGGGTTATACATCTCTACTTTGATTTTTCCTTTTGAAACCACTTCATATTCCCTGAGCAGATCTTCCACGTGGCCGGCATAGTTTTTTATCATAATCGGCACGTCCGGATTGGTGCGATTGAAGAAGAATTTCAGAGTCATCCTGGAGTCAAGCTCATCCAGAATCCGCCTGGTTCCGTCCGTCAACGTATAGAGTTTGTTTTCGGTTAGGTCCAGCCTTGCGCGAAAGTTGCCAAGAAGACTGTTGACGGCGACAATGATGGCCAGCGCCGCAAGCGCGCCCACGGCGCTGCTGCTGGCTTTCAGGAATGTTTTTTGCTGTTTCATATTGTAACCCTTATTTCAAATTTCTGTTCAGTTTCATGCTTCAAGCCGACTTGCGGTTTTCCAGCACCACGTGAGTTAAAAAAATCATAAAGACCATGACGCTTATGTAGTAGACAACGTCTCTCAGGTCTATTACTCCGCGTCGCAGAGACTCAAAGTGCGGCATAAAGCTTAATGAGCCCACGCCCTCCACTATCCAGTTCGGAGCGCCTGCATCACGGAAGAAACCGAGAATAGGTTCCCATCCTGCAAGAAGTAGAACCAGTCCTCCGCCCAGTCCGATGACGAAACCTATGACCTGGCTCCTGGTCATCGAAGATGTGAGCATGCCGATGGATACATAGGCTCCTGCAAGGAGAAAAGATCCCAGGTAGCCTGAAATCACCACGCCGATATCAGGGTTTCCCAGGAAAGCGGTGGTTATCACAACAGGGAAAGTCAGCGCCAGCCCTAACGCGATGAAAGCCCACGCCGCGAAGAATTTTCCTAGAATTGCCTGAGTCATGGTCACCGGCAGAGTAAGCAGAAGTTCAATGGTACCCGATTTTCTTTCTTCTGCCCATGTTGACATTGTTGCCGCAGGCACCAGCAGGAGGTAGACCCACGGGTGCCATGTAAAGAACGGCGTCAGGTCGGCGCTCATCCTTTCATAGTAGTGGGTTACCGAGAACGTCAGAAAAGAGATAAGCATCAGAAAGGCAACAAGAAAAACGTAGGCGACCGGAGATTCAAAATAAGACTTCAGCTCCCGTTTGAAAACAATAGCGCAATTTCTGATGCTATGCATGAATCTTTTCCTCCTCCATGGTCAATTTGCGAAATACCTCGTCGAGTCTCCCCGAGGGAGTTCTGGCTTTCAGTTCTTCCGGGGTGGCGTCCGCTACTATTGAGCCGCGGCTTATGATTATGGCCCGTTTACAAACGGCTTCTACTTCTTCCAGGATATGAGTGGAAATGATGATGGCCTTATCAGGAGCCATTTCGTTTATCATCTGCCGCACAACGTGTTTCTGGTTCGGGTCCAGGCCGGCTGTTGGTTCATCCAGAATCAACACCGGTGGGTTGTGCAATATTGCCTGGGCGAGACATGCGCGTTGGCCATAGCCCTTGGAAAGGGTGTCAATTGTCTGGTATCTGACATCCTGGAGATAACACTTCTCTATTGATTCCTCGATGCGTTTCTCTTTTTCATTTCCACTGTATCCTCGCGCTTCTGCCATAAAATTCAGGAAACCGGCGACTGTCATTGAATCGTAAGCCGGAGCATTTTCAGGAAGATATCCAAGACGTTTCTTTACTTCGACCGGGCTTTTCCCCACGTCAAAACCGCAGACCGTTGCCGTTCCGGCAGTAGGCGGGAGAAACCCCGTAATCATCCGCATAGTGGTTGTTTTTCCTGCTCCGTTGGGTCCGAGGAACCCCAGCACCTCGCCTTTTTCCACCTTGAGTGAAACGTTCTTTACCGCATCGATGCTTCCGAAAGACTTGTACAATCCTTTTGCTTCAAGCATATTGCCCTCCAAGCAAATCCATCTGCATTCACAGCCCAAATAAAGGCAGAATTTTCATAAAAAATTTG
>CAYSRM010000015.1:0-2488 GCA_964433435.1 uncultured Victivallales bacterium | reverse complement strand
GTTTGTTCGCTCACCTCCTCGACAACACGCCATGCGCAGGCGTCGAAAGTGTATTATTCGCGCCTTGCACCAATAATGCCGGGTAGCAAGCGCTGTGCCAAACTGCCGCCGTCATAGACGGCATATTAGCATAAGACCCTTGAAATCTGGATTTTGCGCAACCGCAAAAGACAACTGTTTCTATGCCGGGTGTATATCAGAGCGACACAATGACACTATAGTTGAGCATGGTCAAAACTATAAGCGTCATTATGGCACAGGCGAGCCGGGGGCCGTGTTGTCTAAATGGTTGTTGTGCAATGTGGTGGCGGGTATGCGCGGAATTAAACGGGGCTGGCATGGACTTTGCTATTAGTTAATTAATAAATTTGAAAGGTGGAAGACAATATAATGGATACTAACAGACTTACAGAAAAAGCGCAGGAAGCCGTTCAGGCGGCGCATGTCAAGACCGTCAGGTACGGGCACCAGGAAATTGACGGGGAGCATTTGTTTCTGGCTTTGCTTGAACAGGAGCGGGGACTGGTTCCTAGTCTTATTGAAAGGCTTGGGGGGGATCCTGCTGGGCTCAGGGACAAGTTGGACAAGGAACTTGACCGCAGGCCGAAGGTCAGCGGAGGCGGCGCGGAGGCCGGGAAGGTATATGTGACGCAGAGGTTTAATCAGTTGCTGGTAAAGGCCGGTGACGAAGCCGGGCGGCTGAAGGATGAGTATATATCTGTTGAGCATCTGCTTCTTGCCCTGGTGGATGAAGGAAGGGACGCTTTTGCGGGAAGGGCTCTTGCTGAAGAGGGTATAGACCGCAACAGGCTGCTCGGAGAATTGCGGAAGGTAAGGGGCAACCAGCGTGTTACCAGCAGCAATCCGGAGGGTCAGTATGAGGCGCTTGAGAAATACGGGGTAGATCTTGTGGCTCTTGCGCGCGAGGGGAAGCTTGATCCTATAATCGGACGAGACGGCGAGATCCGGAGTGTAATTCGGATCCTATCAAGAAAGACGAAGAATAATCCGGTTCTCATTGGCGATCCCGGTGTGGGTAAAACTGCGATCGTGGAGGGCCTGGCTCACCGTATAGTTCGCGGAGATATTCCGGAGGGACTCAAGGACCGCACAATTTTTGCGTTGGATATGACCTCTCTGATGGCGGGCGCGAAATATCGGGGCGAGTTCGAGGAGAGGCTGAAGGCCGTTCTGACCGAGATCAAAGAATCTGAAGGACGCATAATACTTTTTATAGATGAGGTCCATTCGATTGTGGGCGCAGGGAAGACAGAGGGTTCTTCGGATGCCGGCAACATGCTCAAGCCCATGCTGGCGCGGGGCGAGTTGCATTGTATCGGCGCCACAACTCTGGACGAGTATCGCAAGCACATAGAAAAGGACGCCGCCCTTGAGCGGCGTTTTCAGCCGGTGTTGATTGATGCTCCGTCCGTGGAAGACACTATTTCCATTCTTAGAGGATTGAAGGAACGGTTCGAAGTTCATCACGGTGTGCGCATTCAGGATGCTGCGCTGGTTTCCTCCGCCGTGCTTTCGGATCGTTACATAAGCGACCGTTTTCTTCCGGACAAGGCTATTGACCTTATGGATGAGGCGTGCGCGTCAATCAGAACCGAGATAGATTCCATGCCCGCAGAGCTTGACGAGATAACCCGCAAGGTCATGCGGATGGAAATTGAGGAAACTGCGCTTAAAAAAGAAAAAGACAAGGCCAGCAAGGAGCGCTTGAAATCTCTTCGCCGGGAGCTGGCCGACCTGAAGGCCGAGGCTGATAGAATGCGGTCACAGTGGGAAAACGAAAAGAAGGCCATCGGGCAAGTGCGAGAGTTGCGCGAGCAACTTGAGAAGGCAAGGCACGACAGCGAGGAGGCCGAACGGCAGTACGATCTGGACAGGGTCGCAAAACTGAGGCACGGGATTATCCCCGAGCTTGAGCAGAAGCTGCGCATGGAAGAGGAGAAGATGAAAGGAGAAGAAGGCAGCGAGACCTTGTTGCGCGAGGAAGTTACAGAAGAGGAGATAGCCTCTGTAGTGTCTCGCTGGAGCGGGATACCGCTGACGCGTCTGCTTGAAGGGGAACGTGAGAAACTGATGAAACTTGATCTGGTCCTGCATGAACGTGTGGTGGGGCAGGATGAGGCGGTTCAGGCAGTGGCAGACGCTGTGATCCGGGCCAGGGCGGGCATAAAGAATCCGGCAAGGCCCATAGGGTCATTCCTGTTCCTGGGACCGACCGGCGTAGGAAAAACCGAACTGGCGAAATCATTGGCCGAGTCGCTGTTTGACACCGAGGAGAATATGGTGAGGATTGACATGAGCGAGTACATGGAGAAACACACTGTATCCAGGCTTGTCGGAGCGCCTCCGGGCTATATCGGTTACGAAGAAGGGGGACAGTTGACGGAGGCTGTCAGAAGAAAACCGTACAGTGTTATTCTGCTCGACGAGATTGAGAAGGCCCATCACGATGTCTTTAACATCCTGCTTC
>CAYSRM010000014.1:26545-29740 GCA_964433435.1 uncultured Victivallales bacterium | reverse complement strand
CTGCTTCAGGCTCTTGCTCCTGAACCGGAAAAATACAGTGTCTTTGTGCTGAGCACCGGCAGTGAAGCTACTGAAAACTGCATAAAACTTTCCAAAACCTATGCCATGGAGAAGCACGGTCCGGAGAAACGTTATATTGTCAGTTTTGACAATGCTTTTCACGGGCGGACCATGGGCTCGCAGCTTGCCGGGGGCAATCCGAAGCAGAAGACCTGGCTTGGTGAATCGGACGATTCCTTTGTACAGGCGCCGTTCCCGGACGGGTATAAGAACGAGAACGTTTCGTTTGACCTGTTTCTGAAAACGTTAAAGCAGAAAGGCATTGAACCCGAAAAGATTGCCGGGGTCATAACCGAGACGTATCAGGGTGTGGGCCCCGATTTCATGCCGGTAGAATATGCGCGAAAGCTGGAGGAATTCTGCCGCAAGCATGACATAGTGCTGACTTTTGACGAGGTTCAGGCGGGATTCGGCAGGACTGGAAGAATGTTTGGTTTCGAGCATTATGGCGTTAAACCCGATTTGATTGCCTGCGGCAAAGGCATATCCTCGTCTCTGCCGATTTCTGCGGTGATAGGCAGAAAGGATATCATGGGGCTTTTCGCGCCCGGCTCAATGACTTCTACGCATTCCGGATCTCCCATACCGGTTGCTGCGGCTATTGCAAATCTGCAGTTGATTCAGAAAGAGAACCTTGCGGGAAACGCTGACATGATGGGTCAGATTCTTATTTCTGAACTCGAGCGCATAAGGGCGAAGTATCCCGAAGTTCTTGGTTGTCTGCATGGCAAAGGACTTGTTGCAGGCATACAGGTTGTCAAACCGGGAACGAAGGAGCCGGATTCGGAAACCGCTAAGAACATTAATGTGGCCTGTTACCAGAAAGGTTTGTTGATGTTTGCTCCCGTCGGCATAGGCGGCGAATGTATAAAGATTGCGCCTCCGCTTACTATTACCAAGGAGGCGCTACGCGAGTCCATACAGGTGTTTGAAGAAGCTGTTGACGAAGTGCTCGGCTGAGATAAAGCGAGCGGCCGTCCGGCAATTGGAAGCGATTGGAGTTAAGGCATGAAAGAGATTGGCATAGGCCTGCTGGGATTTGGCACCGTCGGAGCAGGTGTTGTGAAAGGCTTACAGGAAAACGGGGATCTCCTGGCCAGGCGGCTGGGGGTCAGGCCTGTGTTGCGGCGCATTGCCGACCTTGACCTGGAGTCTGACCGCGGCGTGGCTGTGCCCGACGGTGTCTTGTGTAATGATGCGGATTCTGTAATTGATGACCCGGAATGCCAGATTATTGTTGAAATGGTAGGCGGAACCACCGCTGCTGACCATATGGTAAGAAAGGCGCTTGAACACGGAAAACCGGTGGTAACGGCCAACAAGGCGCTGCTGGCCGAAAAGGGCGCTGAGATTTTCGAGCTGGCGGGCGAATGCGGCGCCGATCTTTATTTCGGCGCAAGCGTGGGCGGCGGTATTCCGATAATCCGGGTTTTGCGCGAAGGCCTGGTTGGGAACCGGGTGCAGAGCATCTACGGTATACTGAACGGGACCTGCAATTACATCCTTACCCGGATGGAGCGGGAGAGGCTTTCGTTTGATGAGGTTCTGGCGGCAGCGCAGGAACAGGGATATGCCGAGGCTGATCCGTCTCTTGATATAGATGGGCTTGATACGGCCCACAAAGCGGTAATACTTGCTTCGCTGGCGTGTGGCAGGGTCGTGCCAATGGAGTCGGTGTATGTAAATGGGATCAGGGGCATTGAAGAGGCGGATATCAGGTATGCGCTTGACCTTGGGTACAGGATAAAGATGCTCGCGGTAATCAAGCAGGGTACGGATATGATTGAAGTGCGGGTGCAGCCCGCGCTTGTCCCGCTTGACCACATGCTTGCTTCGGTAAGCGGCGTGTTCAACGCTGTGATGATAAGGAGCGACCTTCTTGGAGACACTCTTTATTACGGCAAAGGCGCGGGCAGGGAACCTACAGCCAGCACGGTTATTGGCGATATTGGCGATATCTGCCGGAATATTGCCGGGGGTACTGTGCGGCATGTTCCGCCTGTGCCGCGTTTTGGCGATGTCCGGATCAAGGATATGAACGAGATAAGGACAAGGTATTACCTGAGAATGTCTGTTCTGGACAAACCCGGAGCCTTTGCGAGAATAGCCGATCGACTGGGCCAGAAAAATGTAAGCATCGCTTCTGTTCTGCAGAAGGAAGTCGGCGCCGGAAAATTTGTGCCCGTGGTGCTGGTTACTCATGAAGCTACTGAACAGGAGATAAGTTTGGCAATTAAAGAGATCGACGACGATGAGGTTGTTGGAGCCAGAACTGTAAAACTCACTATCGAGGAATAATGCGGGTTGTATTTTTATGAACTCAAGAGATTCATTAAAGGTATGCAAATTTGGCGGCAGTTCGCTGTCCAGCGCCGAGCGCGTAGGCAGGGTATGCGATATCATCGCCAATGACGTCAGGCGCAGGATTGTTGTTGTTTCCGCGCCGGGCAAGAGATTCAAAGACGATATCAAGGTTACTGACCTGCTCATAGACTGCGCTGAAAGGCGGCTGGCGGGCGAGGATGCTTCTGAGCAGGTTGATGCCATTGTCCGGCGATATGCCGAAATAGAAACAGGACTTGGAATTGACGAAAGCATTGCCGGACAGATTGCCTCGGATCTCCATGAACGTCTTAACCGCGAGACGGGAAGTTCGGGCAGGTTTATTGATATGATGAAAGCCGCCGGCGAGGATAACAATGCCAGGCTTGTTGCGGCAGCTTTACGGGAAAAAGGGATCAAGGCCTCTTACGTAAATCCCGGAGATGCCGGACTTCTATTGACCAGTGAGTATGGCAATGCCCAGGTATTGCCTGAGTCGTTCAGCAATCTGAAGAAACTGGGCCAGATGGAAGATGTTGTTGTCTTTCCCGGTTTTTTCGGGTACACGCGCGAGGGGCAGGTAGCTACATTTCCCCGTGGCGGTTCTGATATAACCGGCGCGATACTTGCAGCAACGTTGCGGGCGGACCTGTACGAGAATTTTACAGATGTTGACAGTGTTTTTCCTGTCGATCCTTCGGTTGTATCCGGCACCGAACCCATCCCGGAACTGACATACAGGGAAATGCGCGAGCTTTCCTATGCCGGTTTCGGAGTGCTGCACGATGAAGCCATTGTTCCGGTGGTGGAAGC
>CAYSRM010000014.1:22150-26445 GCA_964433435.1 uncultured Victivallales bacterium | reverse complement strand
GGCAAACTGAAGCTGGCCGTGCGCCTTGATGAATTCGGGATTGATTATATCGAAGGCGGATTCGCGGGCGCGAATCAAAAGGATATATCTTTTTTCAGGGAAGTCAAACGCCATGAATTCCGGCATGCAAAGGTGGTGGCATTCGGGAGCACCCGCCGCGCCAGAACCAGGGTGCAGGATGATCCCTTTATAAAGAGTATTCTGGATGCAGGCACGCCTGTGGCGACGGTATTCGGCAAATCGTGGCGGCTTCATGTTACCGACGTGCTCAGGACCAGCCTGACCGAAAATCTTGCAATGATATCAGACACATGCGCTTTTCTGAAGGATCAGGGCAAAGAGATGTTTTTTGACGCGGAACATTTCTTTGACGGCTTCAAGAGCGATCCTGAATATGCCATGAAGACTCTTGGAGCCGCTGTTTCTGCTGGAGCAGACATGGTTGTGCTCTGTGACACCAACGGAGGCAGCATGCCGCACGAGATATTCGAGATAACCCGGAGGGTTGTTGAAGAAATTGGCGCTCCCGTGGGGATTCATACTCATGACGACAGCGGGCTCGCGGTGGCAAACAGCCTGGAAGCGGTGCGGGCAGGCGCGGTTCAGGTCCAGGGAACCATGAACGGTTACGGCGAGCGTTGCGGTAACGCCAACCTCTGCACCCTTCTGCCTAATCTGGTGTTGAAAATGGATCGGCAATGTCATGCGGGTAAAAAGCTTGCTAAATTGCGGGAAGTATCACTTTTTGTAGACGATCTTGTGAATTTGCGCCCTGACTCCCGGGCGCCGTTTGTAGGGGCAAGCGCCTTTACACACAAGGCCGGCGCACACGTCAATGCTGTCGAAAAGAATCCAAAGAGTTTCGAGCACATTGAGCCATGGAAAGTGGGCAACGAGAGGAGAGTTCTTCTTTCTGAACATTCAGGCTCCAGCAGCGTATTGCTGAAGGCCGTCGAAATGGGACTTGGAAAACGCACTTCCAGGGAAGATATGCGGGAGATTCTGAAATCTTTAAAGGAACTGGAGAGCAAGGGTTATGCGTTTGAAGCTGCCGATGCCTCTTTCAGAATGCTGATCCAGAAGGTTCTCAAAGAGCACACCTCGTTTTTCGAACTGGAGGGATTCAGGGTAATCATAGAGAAGAGGGGTAAAGACGACCCATGTCTTTCGGAGGCTACCGTAAAGGTCAAGGTTGGCGGGGAGATAGAACAGACCGTGTCGGAGGGCGACGGGCCGGTGAATGCATTGGACGGGGCTCTTAGAAAAGCCCTCTTGCGCTTTTATCCTGAGGTCAGTGACGTTTTTCTTACCGATTTCCGTGTTCGCATACTTGATCCCGAAGAGGCCACTGCGGCAACAACCCGGGTACTCATCGAGTCCGGCGACGGCAGGGAAACATGGGGGACGGTAGGCGTTTCTGAGAATGTAATTGAAGCTTCCTGGGAAGCTCTGGTAGACAGTGTGGAGTATAAGCTTTTTCGCGAGGAAGAGAAGGCGGGGAAGAGAGGCAGACGCAAGAAGTAGAACGGGAAGAGTAAAGCCGGTTTTGCCCCGCGCCTCCCGATTATTCAAAAACAGTCAATCGAGGCGGCGATTGCGGGTTCACGGAAATAAAGAAGTCAGACTGCAGTAGTTGGTTATTATGGAAAAGATATACAATCCCAGTAAAATTGAGAAGAAGTGGCTTGAAAGATGGCTGGATAACGACACTTTCCATTCGACTCCGAATGAGGAAGGCGACTCTTACTGCATAGTAATTCCGCCGCCGAATGTTACCGGTGTGCTCCATATGGGACACGCCCTGAACAATACCATCCAGGATGTGCTGGCAAGATGGCGCCGCATGCAGGGCAGAAATGTTGTGTGGCTGCCGGGCACGGACCATGCTGGGATTGCTACCCAGAACGTGGTGGAGAGAGCCTTGAAGGCCGAGGGCAAATCCAGGGAGGACCTGGGCAGGGAAGCTTTTGTGGAGCGCGTGTGGAAATGGCGCGAAGAATACGGGAACACGATTATTTCTCAGCTAAAACGGTTGGGCGCCTCCTGCGACTGGCAGAGAGAGCGATTTACCATGGACGATGGCCTGAGCAAGGCTGTTGCAAGGGTTTTTGTTGAATTGTATAAGAAGAAGCTGGTTTACAGGGCCAATTACATAATCAACTGGTGTCCCCGCTGCATGACTGCTTTGGCCGACGAAGAGAGCGAGCATGCCGACGTTGAAGGCAAGCTCTGGCATATCAGGTATCCGCTTGGCAAACAGGATTCCGGCGAGTACATAGTCGTTGCCACTACCCGTCCTGAAACAATGCTGGGAGACACAGCCGTAGCGGTTAATCCTTTGGATAAAAGGCACGAAAAGCTTGAAGATAAGAAAGTTATTCTCCCTATACTTGACCGCGAGCTGGAGGTGATAAAGGACGATTTTGTCGATCCGGAGTTTGGTACGGGAATCGTCAAGGTCACGCCGGCCCACGATCCGAATGATTTTGAGATGGGCTTGCGGCATGATCTGCCGCAGATCAACATAATGGATGAAAACGGCGTGATGAACGAAAATGCCGGGCCCTATCAGGGCCTTGATCGTTTTGAATGCCGGCAGCGGCTTGTAAGCGATTTAGAAGAAATGGGGCTGATAGATATGATTGAGTCTCATGCCCATTCTGTAGGCCATTGCTACCGGTGCAATACAGTTGTGGAACCGCGCTTGTCGCGGCAATGGTTTGTCAGCATGAAGCCTCTTGCCCAACCTGCAATAGAGGCCGTGAACGACGGCAGGGTCAAGTTTGTTCCTGAACGTTGGACCAAGGTTTATCTGGATTGGATGGAAAACATTCGTGACTGGTGCATTTCGCGGCAGATCTGGTGGGGACACAGGATCCCGGTCTTCTATTGCCGGCCTTGCGGGCATGAATGGGCTTCGGTCGAGGAGCCACGGGAATGTCCTGAATGCGGCGCCGCGGATATCAGGCAGGACGAGGATGTGCTGGATACCTGGTTTTCATCCTGGCTGTGGCCGTTCAGTGCTTTCGGCTGGCCGGAAAAGACCGAGGATCTTGCCTTCTATTATCCCACTAATGATCTTGTTACTGCTTCGGAGATAATTTTCTTTTGGGTGGCGAGGATGGTTATGGCAGGGATGGAGTTTATGGGCGAGATTCCCTTTGACACTGTTTACATACACGGCACTGTTCGCGACGACGAGGGCATAAAAATGAGCAAGAGCCTTGGAAATGCCCTGGACCCTGTTGAGATGATCGACAAATTCAGCGCAGATGCACTGAGGTTCAGTTTGATGATGCTTACGGCTACCGGCCAGGACGTTTATATATCGGATGAAAAATTTGAAATCGGGCGGAATTTCGGCACCAAAATCTGGAATGCCGCTCGTTTTCTACAGATGCAGGCAGAGTCGCTTTCAAAAGAAAAATCCGGGGTGGATGTCTGTGCTGGGCGGGTAGCCCTGGAAGATTTCAATCCGGACGATTTCGCTGCCGATGACATGTATATCATTGCCGGCCTTAACAGAGCAGTGCGCGAGTGCAGCCAGAATCTTGAGAGCTATCGTTTCAATGATGCAGCCAAAGTTCTTTACGAGTACATCTGGCACCATTTCTGCGACTGGTATGTTGAGCATTCAAAGAGCGTTCTTTACGGCGCGGACAATGAGAGCAAGCAGCACACAATAAAAGTTATGAGTTATGTCCTGGACCGCATCCTGAGGCTTCTGCACCCGATGATGCCGTTTTTGACCGAGGAGCTGGGTCATGTTATGGGTTATTGCTCAGAAACCGATTTTGTTTCGCTTGACACATGGCCTCGTCATTTGAATGCTGAAGAACTCTCATCCCGGGGCATTGACCCTGAACTGGTCGAGTATGTTGAGAACAAGCGGGATCTTGTAAGGGTTGCAAGAACGCTGAGATCGGATTACGGTGTGCTGCCCGTGACCGAGGTTGAGTTTAAAATCAAACCTCACAATGAGGATGAAGAGCGACTCATTAACTCGGACATAGATTCACTTCAGACACTGTTGCGCGCGAATACCATCAAGGTGGATCGAAACCTGGCTCCGGAGAAGCCGATGCCAAGCGGTGTAAGCGCGCTGGGCACTATTTACATGCCGCTGGAAGGGGTCGTCGATGTGGAGTCCGAGATTGAACGGCAGAACAAGGAACTGACCAGGATTGAAAAAGATCTTCAAAGGGTTGAAAACAAGCTGGCCAATCGCAACTTTGTGACCAAAGCCCCCGAACACGTTGTTAACCGGCAGCGGGAGATGAAGCAGGAAATGCAAG
>CAYSRM010000014.1:0-22050 GCA_964433435.1 uncultured Victivallales bacterium | reverse complement strand
AAAGCCCCCGAACACGTTGTTAACCGGCAGCGGGAGATGAAGCAGGAAATGCAAGGCAGGGCGGGCAAGTTGAAAAAGCTTATCGAAACGTTGAAGTCGGTGTAAATTCTTCAAAAGGCTATTTTGATGTATAAACGATTAAATGACATCTGGACATTTTACCGCTGAATAGTATCATCAAATCTATGAAATCCAGTGCATTAAGAATTTTCTGTGTTGTAGTAATTGCCGTTGCTGTATGCGGCTGTACTATGCCCTCTGATCAGGACCTTTACACGAAGGCACGCAATGCCATGGAAGAGTCGGAAGATTTTCCTCAGCAGGCGGAGGTGATGGGAATAAGTAAAGCTGATATATACAGGGGCAAGAATGCCGCCTGTGTTGAAATTCCGTATAAGGTTAACATTGACGGTCAAGTTGACACCAGCGCTTACAGGGTTTGGCTGAAAAGGGTTGCGATGACCTGGAAAGTGGACCGGCTGGTAAAAGCGCCGGAATACGAGGGTGGAGCTACTCCGACTGGAAGCTGAATCCCGTTACCCCGCATATCTCACAGGATTTCGTAGTGGCGCTATCCTCGCTCGCAACAGGAATTCTGTGAGATATGCGGGTTAGTCGCTCCTCTTACTGATTTGTGTCAGATATCTTCTTCAGTTCGATGGCGGAGGCGGTGTACTGTTGCCGGATACAGTGGTCTGGGCTGACTCGAGCATCTCCGCGGTCATTGTAATTTCCAGTTTTACCGAAGTGCCGGGCGCGGTTACATTGATCATCTCGCTGAAATTAATTTTGTTCTGCCCGGCAGCATTCTGTTGGAACTGACTGGAGATCATTGGCACAACCATGCCATTGAGCATTCCTGAAACCTGTTGCGCGCTTTGGCTGGCGCCCAGGTCGGCCAGCAGCGCCATTTCCAGTTTGTCGGAAAATTTTGTCCCGAAAGCAATGCTTTGAAGTTTTTCAAAGGGCTTGATAAAACCAAGCTGCATGCCCATGCCGGGTTGTTCTGCCGCCTTCTTTTCTGTTTCCTGTATATGGTCCCTGATTTGCTGCTTGAGTTTTTCCGGCGCGGTAAACAGCAGTTGAAGCTGGGTTCCTTCAGGAAGATTGCCTGCTATCATTGCCAGCGATTCGGGGGTCTTTTCTATTCGCCCTTTTTCTACCCTGTCGAAAATTTCGGATAAATGTTCTTTCTTTAAAGTAACGAACACAACCTTGCCGTTTTTGGAAAGTCCGAAAAACATGCTGATTGCAGAACCGGGAGCGCCGGATGCGGTTGGTTGCCTGTTCATCGGAACGTTATCGAGTCTGAGCATGTAGCGTCCGGCAACTTCATCTTCTGTAATCGTGGTTTTTATTGACTGTCCCTGTTTTACGGCTTCAGTCAGCAGCAGGTCTGCTGCTTTTTTGAGCTGTTTGCCGGTGATGGATTTTGTGAACTCGAATGCGGCGGCCATGGCCATGTTGCCGATTATTTTTTCCGGATCAGTCTGCTGGAAGTCAATGTTTGACATATTCATTGACACGACCATGGACTTGAATTCCTCGTCGCCCAGGCCTGTGGCTTCCTTGATTTTCTTCTCAAGCTCTTCTGATCTTGAGCCTAAAGGATTTAGCGATGAAGCCGCATTCTGTTGCTTCTCAAGCTGCTTCTGGATAGGCGCCTTACGCGCTGCTTCCGCGTCAAAAATTGCAACCAGGTCGGCACCGGGCTGTATTGCCGCCTGGGCTGTTGTTTCCGATGCCGCTTTTTTCCCGCATCCGGAGGTAAGAAGGTTGAGAGCCAATAAAAGAGCTATAGCCGACATGTATGTAATCCGATTAGTTTTCATAAAGACGAACTCTAGCATCAGCCGTAAAGCGCGTCAACTCTTCTTTTCTTTACGCATGGTCTACATGAGCTTAACATGCCAGTATGAAAAATGGAAAAAAAACGAAACTCGAGCAGATGCTCAAAGTTCTTCAGTCCGGGAAAACCATGTTGATAGTTATGCAGGATTATCCCGACCCCGACGCAATAGCGTCGGCGGCAGCGCTTAAACTTATTGCTAATTCCATGTACGATATTGTGTGTACGCTTGCTCATGGCGGTATCGTAGGCCGCGCCGAAAACAAGGCGCTGGTTCGATACCTGGACTTGAGCCTGCAACCCATGCGGAAGATAGACGCGGGGCAATTCCATACCATAGCCATGGTTGACACTCAACCGGGCACAGGCAATAACTCACTGGACAGAAAAAGAATTCCTGATGTTGTTATTGATCATCATCCTGTCAGGAATGAGACGCGAAAAGCTTCTTTTCATGATATCAGGAGCCGTTACGGCGCTACTTCAACGATACTCTACGAATATCTCAACGAGATGAATGTAAAGCCGAATGTGCCTCTTGCCACAGCGCTTTTATACGGGATTCGCTCTGATACGAGCGATCTGGCAAGAAACGCAACACGAAGCGACGAGGATGCTTTTCTTGCGCTTTATCCCCTCGCGAACAGGAAAGCTCTGGCCAGGATTGAGCGCGAGCGCCTGCCGCAGGGTTATTTCCGGGTGCTTTCAAAAGCGTTGGGAAATGCGCGTACCTACGGCAAATGTGTGGTGTGTTCTCTTGGCAATATTCATAATCCGGACATGGTCTCGGAAGTGGCCGATCTTCTTCTTAGAAACGAGAAAAGCACTTGGGCGTTGTGTTTCGGTATTTATAAAAAACGGCTATTGCTTTCTGCGCGGACCTCGGAGCATGGAGTCAACGCAGGTGAGGTTATGAATGGTATTGTGGACGACATCGGGACCGGCGGTGGCCACAGTGCTCTTGCCGGCGGGCAGATAACAATAGGAAGCCAGTCGGAGGGTGAGGTTCGTCGGCTGCAGGACCGGATTACCGCCCGTTTTCTTGAAATGACCAACACCAGGAAAACAAAGGGGCGGTCACTTGTGTGAGAATTCGGAAGAGGCAAAACTGTTGTTCCAGTAAATAAATCAGGATAGAAAAGTCACACAATTTTTGATCTTGACATCTTTGTGTCGGGGAAATAAAGTTTTTATGTATGTCTGCAAAGATTTGTCCGGGTTCGCAGCATTCTACATGCTGCAATGAATCCGTGACTGGGGCTCTCGGTTTTCCAGGCGCCCGGGAGCCCTTTTTTTGTTCATGTGTTTTTCTTTGTGGTGGTTTTACGGAATAAACTGAAAGGAGTCATTGATGAAAAGTTATCTCATCACCTGCACAATCGTCCTTGCATTAGCTGTCTCTGCTTTTTCGGATCTCGCTGTTAATATGACTGTTCGCGAGTCTGCCGGTATTGCGCGCACGGCAGAACCTGTATGCGGCGGCATACCTCTGCCCCGGCATACCTACAAAGCCGACCAGTCATTCGCAGTATTTGCAGGCGATAGAGAGGTTCCGTCTCAAGTATTACCCATGGTCGTAGATGAAAATGGTTTTGTGAACTGGGTGCTGGTTGATCTTCAGGCGGATGTTCCGGCAAAAGGCGTTGCTGATTTTGTGCTCAAGGCGACAAAGCCTTCCGCCAAACCCGCCGGTCAGCTAAGGATTCGTGAAAGCGACAAAGATGTGCTTGTCGACACAGGTAAAATCCAGTTCAGTATTTTAAAAACAAGGTCGTTCTCTCTTTTCTCCGAGGTCCATGTAAAAGGCAGGCCAGTTATCAATGGAGGCGCAGTGACCTATACGGATGCCTGGGGCGAGAAGACAACCTACACAGCGGATAAGCCCTCAAGTGTTGAGATTGAATATGCTGGTCCTATGCGGGCCACAATCTGTGTAAAAGGCCGGTTCAGGGAAGACGATGAGAACAAGTTCCAGTACATTGCTCGGATCACTGCCTGGGCTGGAAAAAGTCAGGTTGAGGTTAAATACAAGCTGGCCAACTCAAACCCGGAACATTACTGTTATCGGCAGATCAAAGACTCTTCAATTTCACTGGCTTTTGCGGAAAAACCAAAGGAGACGGTTTTAGGGGCGAGCAAGCCTTTGTCTGCAGGACCGGTGGCGTCACTGACCGCCGGGTTGCGGTCCAGAGCCACAGGTGCGGCAAGGGCTATGGATGGGGCCAAAGAAGCGTGGTCATCCAATGGCAAAGACGACAAAGCTGAGGGCTGGATACTGGCCAGGTTAGGGAAGACGGCCATCTATGCTTGCGACACCTATTTTACCGATGATCCGCCGCGCAAACTGGAAGTCACTAAAGACGCTCTGGTATTGACTGGCGTAACCAAGCGTTTTGATAGTGACAACCAGGGTGCCAGACCTTTCAAAGCCGAGCATCGCGTGCTGTTTGATTGCTCGCATATTCGCTCGGAATACCTGATCGATTTCGACGCCCCGGCAGAAGAATCCTTGCTTGACGAAATAGCCGGGGGCGCCCGCGGCTGGCTTCATCTTATGGCTGAACCGGCCTGGTATTTCAGCACCGACAGCCTTGGCATCGGAAATATCGGCACACAGAAGGATGAATTAAAGTGTTACGATCTCTGGGGATGGTCCTACGAAGAGGGAAAAGCGCCCAAACGCCCCGGTAAAATCGGAACCAGGCGTTTTGTCCTCTTTGAGGATAATCATTTCGAAACCGAACAGGATTCGGTCGAAGCTTACCTGCTTATGTACTTGCGCACAGGTGAGAGGAGCTATTTACAAGGCGGTCAGGGGTGGGCGAACTATGAAATGGACCGCCAGAAATGGCGTACTGACGGTTGGCGGTGGAAGGATGGAGGAGTCTGGAAAAGGTCCGGCCCGCTTGGAAACCGTCCCCAGCGTGGCAAGGATCCAGTTACAGCAAAGGGAAACTACTGTCCCGGCAAGAAAACCTCCGTACTTGAACCTGGCGCGGCGGACGATATGTATAAAATGTCAATCGGCAGCCAGTGCCGTTGCCACAATTATGCTGCCGGACTGGCCGCATGGTATTGTATCACTGGCGATCGGGACGCTCTGGAGGCTGCCATTGATTCTGTGGAACAAATGGTGGATTACCAGAAACGCGTAAAAAAGCTTGCACCCGGAAAGAAAATAAATGTCAGCCGCGACTTTACCCGTTCAGTCTATCTTGTCAATGCGACCCGGCTGGCTGATCCGACGAATGCATTTGTGTGTGAAGCTAGTGACTTCCTGACCAAGGTTTTTCTGGGGCGCGCTGCCAGAGAACCCCGCGGGCTGATTAACGGCGCCAGGCCCCTGAAGATGAAAGGGTGGGGCTCATTCGCCGGTTTGAAAAAATACGTTGGAGCAAAGGGTCTGGAGGAAATGGAGAAGCTGGGTGTAACCTTCAGCCAAGAGAACGGTCAGCTTCACGATCCGAAAACGGGTGTCAAGTGGTTTCCAATTCCAAAACCTAATTCCTTTATGCTGCCTCCCATTGCAGGTGGTGTGCATGCTTATTACCGGGCCACCGGTGATGAGGATGCGCAGGATTGGGTGATTGCCTTTGGCAAAGCGTTGAAACATGTGCTCCAGCAGGATCACGGCCAGCAACACGGCAGTATGCTTGTTGACTTTCCCAAAAAGGGTATCGTCAAGGATCGTGCAAGCTGGGAGCTTCCGCCGGATAGCGTCAATGGCGAGGGTGTCAAGATCTCAGGATATCTGGCGCGCTTCTATCCTGATGTTCCAGCTCGCGCTTATGAACTCTGCGGCGATCCGGTTCTCAAGGAAGCAGCTTACGAGTATTGGAACCATGGCAGCCATCGCGGCTACTGGGCAAAGAAAACCAAGGGTCTTGGTGAACGTGTGGGTCGGTGGGTCAATATTACAGGTCCGCATAATGAGACTGTGTGTTTCACCGGGCACACTTTCTGGATTCATGCTCATCCGGGGCAAGACACAGCCCCTCCCGCTTCGGTCAAAGACCTCAAAGTCGTTCGCAGTGGCAACAAAATCATGGTTAGCTTCACAGCGCCTTCTGACCGGGGCGCAGGCAGAGTGGCAAGGTACCAAATCAAGTATGCCGAGCGTCCTATTGTTTCTTATGAGAAATACCTGGAACTGTATAACAATGGAAGGGACGAGGAGAAAAATACTTGCAACTGGTGGATGGCCGGCAATATGGATGGAGAATCGACGCCGGGCAAAGCGGGCAAGCAAGAGGCTTTCACTATTGTCGATGTCCCCGAGAACGCAAAGCATTTCGCCTTGTGTTCCTTCGACGATAGCCATAATCGCAGTGACCTCAGCAACGCAGTTGCGGTCAAATAGGGGCTCAGCCTGAAAAGGTTCGGAGGGTAAGAAGACGGGCAAAGAGGTAGTAGCGAGCGGTTAAGCAAGTCGGGTAAGAGTATCCGATTAAGGGTGGCGGTTAAGAATTGCGTTTAAGTGTCTGAATCCAGATATGCGTCGGGATGCAAACACTTAACCTGTCCCACGGTTTTCAGGAATTCTCATTCTGCCCGACTCCGCGCCCATTGCCTGTGACTGGCAGCGGAAAAGCGAGAGCCAGACAGGCGTGAATTATGCTGCAGTGACAGGAAGCCGGCAGAAAGGGTAAGGAGGCAGTCAGTTAAATGGGAGGCGATGAGAACAGGCTCAAAACCGGACTGCTGAGCATTGACGGGAAGGGGTATCCTTCTTACAAAAAGATCAAGGGTAGTTACAGGTTTGAAGACTTTGAGCTTTTTATTGATTATGTACAGGGCGATCCATTTGCCGCGCCGAGCAGGCTAAGAGTCCGTGTTCCCATTAACAGGTCCGGATTTCCGGACAGTTGCTTCAGCGGCGGGACCAGACAGATTGCTTTCCGGGATTTCCTCGCCAGAAAGTTTGCCGGCCTATGCCGCGACATCCGGGAAAGGCAGGGTTCGGGAAAGAGTGGACTGATCGGCATGGAAGTTCCCGGGCAGGAAATCATGGATCGGTCTTCGGTGGTCATCGCGGATTCCTGTATTGAAGCCAGGTTTGTAGCAGGTTTCCCTGCGCAGGGAAGACGTGTTCGCGGGCGGCAGGCTGCAGTATTGATATGCGAAAAGATTCCCGGTCTCGTGAGCAGGGCATTGTTCTTCGACAGCGCAGACGCGGCAGAACTTGAAAATCACCTTGATGTATGCGAAGACGCTGTAGCTTTGAGAAAGGCGCTTGGCGAAAGGGATCTCATCGCTTTCGTGGCTGACGGTTCTGTGCTTCCCCGGCGTTCCGGAATTGACGACCGGCCGCTGGATGATGGAGCAATAGCTTTCAGGAGTCCCGATTCAATGCGGGTAACTATTACGGCTCCCCATGCGGGCGAGATATCCGGAATGGGGATTAAAAAGGGTGTTATCCTGGTTGTGGGCGGCGGCTATCACGGGAAGAGCACGTTGCTCAATGCTCTTGAGCGAGGTGTGTACAATCATGTGCCCGGGGACGGACGCGAGAAAGCGGTGTCGCTGTCAACCTCTGTGAAAATCCGTGCTGAGGATGGAAGGTCCGTGCAGGGCGTTGACATTACTCCTTTTATAGGTAATCTGCCGGGCAAAGGTCGGCCGAGCAGCTTTCATACACAGAATGCCAGCGGCAGCACGAGCCAGGCCGCGAATATAATGGAAGCCGTGGAGATGAAAGCGGAAGCGTTTTTTCTTGATGAAGACACATGTGCAACGAACCTGATGATTCGTGATGCGCGGATGCAGAACCTGGTGGAAAAGTCCGGTGAACCCATAACTCCTTACCTTGACCGGGTCCGGAGCCTGTATGACGATGCGGGAATAAGCGCGGTCATCGTACTCGGCGGTAGCGGCGACTATTTCGAGGTCGCCGACCAGGTCATCAGGATGGACAATTTCGAACCCTTTGACGTGACCGAGAAAGCCAGGGAGATTGCCGCCCGTTTTCCGAGTCTGCGCAAGGAGGAAACCGTAGAAACCTGGCCGGAGTTTGCCGTCAGGCGCAATCCCGACCCCCATTCAATAGATCCCAGCAAAGGCAGGAAGAGCATCAGCATAAAGACCAGGTCGACCCGTGCGGTTGTCTTCGGTGCTCACGAGGTGGATATGGGCCAGGTCTCGCAGCTTGTCGATGAAGGTCAGCTCAGAGCTATCGGGCGAGCCATGAATATGGTCGGGCGAAAGCTCACCGGAGGGGCATCTTTCTGTGAAGCAATCGAAGACGTGTGCGCGGAAGTGCAGGAACGCGGCTTTGACGTGCTCGATGACCGTCGAACCGGGGATTACGTCGAATTCCGTCCTTATGAGCTGGCCGCCGCGCTTAACAGGTTGAGAACGCTGAAGGTGCAGTAGAACGGACATTCTTTTGAGAGTCGACGAGAACAGAATTTTCAGGATTTCCGGTGACGATCCACAATCCGGACCGGTAATCTACTGGATGAGCAGGGATCAGAGGGCCCATAACAACTGGGCCCTGGCTTTCGCGCAGGAACTTGCAGCAGAAACCGATTCGGCACTGATCGTGATTTTCTGCCTGGTTCCGCAATTTCTTGGGGCCACTGTGCGCCAATACGGCTTTATGCTCAGGGGACTGGAAAACACTGTTGGCGAACTGGCAGGGAAGAATATCGGTTTTTCTTTGCTTCGCGGCGATCCGTCCGTAGAGGTTCCGCGCTTCGCGCGCAAGGCAGGGGCCGGCGCTGTGGTTACGGATTTCGATCCGCTTCGTATTAGAAAGATCTGGCGGGAAAAGGCTGCAAAGAAACTCGCGATGCCTTTCTATGAGGTGGATGCTCACAATATTGTTCCCTGCCGGATCGCCTCACAAAAAAG
This sequence comes from uncultured Victivallales bacterium, assembly GCA_964433435.1. GTDB lineage: Bacteria > Verrucomicrobiota > Kiritimatiellia > UBA8416 > CAYSRM01 > CAYSRM01. Next base: position 13,349 of record CAYSRM010000014.1, on the reverse strand, counting down.
GGAGTATGCTGCAAGGACCTTTCGCCCCAAGTTCCACAAATTGCTTCCTGACTATATTGAAGGATTACCTAATCTGAAGAAACATGCGGTGGACCCTCCTGAGGGACTGGTCCCGATGCCCGGCGCGGACACGCTTCTGGACGAGCTCAAGGTCGGCAAGTCCGTTGCAGAGGTTGACTGGCCCAGGCCGGGAAGGGCGGCGGGCCGACGAATGCTGCGGACCTTTATAGAGCAGGGCCTTGTGGGCTACTCGCAAAACAGCCGGGACCCGACCGCCGGTGCCGAGTCAAATCTCTCTCCTTATCTTCATTTTGGCCAGATATCGGCCCAGGCAGCAGCGCTGGAGGTCGGGAAAGCTTCTGCGCCGAACGACGACAAAGATGCCTTTCTGGAGCAGCTCCTCGTGAGGCGCGAGCTTTCCGACAACTTCTGTTTCCATGCTCCCGGATACGACAGTGTCGACGCATTTCCTTCCTGGGCGCTGGAGACCCTGGCCCGGCACGGCGCAGACACAAGGGAGTACAATTACGACAGTGACACGTTTGAAAACGCTCGAACGCACGACCGGCTCTGGAATGCTGCGCAGAAACAGGTGGTCAATACCGGCAAGATGCACGGCTATATGCGCATGTACTGGGCAAAGAAGATCCTGGAGTGGACCTCCTCGCCTGCGGATGCGCTTGGAATTGCTATTTACCTGAACGACAAGTACGAGCTGGACGGCCGGGATCCGAACGGGTACACCGGGGTTGCGTGGGCGATCGGCGGCGTGCATGACCGGGCCTGGACGGAAAGGCCGGTATACGGCAAGATCAGGTATATGAACTATAACGGCTGCCGTTCAAAATTCGATATTGAAAGCTATATGGAGGAAAACTCGTAATCTGCCGGGCAAGCCCGGAATGGCACTATGATCTCACAGAATTCCTGCTGCGAGCGCGGATAGCGCCACTGTGAGGGCACGAATTGGCAAAACGCCAGATTGCAGTATGTCTATACGGCTGCTCCGGCGTTTTATCAATTTGCGCCCCCGCAGCAGCACTCTCGACGCTCTCGTTACGAAATTCCGTGAGATATGCGGGCTAAATTTAGGAAATCCGCTATTTTTTCGGTGGGCGGTCTTCTGGAACTCAGGCAGATAAGGCCAGGTAATTCCTGAAACCCAGCGACTCGCAAATAGTCAGCGAAGCCAGGGATGTATTCAGGGTATAGAAGTGGATGCCGGGTACGTTATTATGTATCAGGTCTCTTGCCTGTTCCGTTGCCCAGTGGGTTCCCACATTCTTGACTCTTTCTTTGCCCTGGGCCCGTTCCACAGCTCCTTGCAGCGCCGCAGGTATACGGGCGCCGCCCGCTAGATCCGCCATTCGATACATGCTTTTCTTTGAAGTGATCGGCATGATTCCGGCGATAACAGGGATTTCTATTCCGGCCATCTCGCAACGTTCTACAAAGTCGTAGTAGTCACGGTTTGTGAAAAAGAGCTGGGTTACTATATAGTCGGCCCCCTCATCTACCTTTGCTTTAAGATATTCCATTTCTTTCAGCCTGTTGGGAGTTTCAGGATGGCCTTCGCAGAAGCCCGCAACACCGACTCCCATGTCAGGGAAGCGTTTTTTGACGAAACGAACCAGGTCCGCGCAGTATGGGAAGTCGGAAGATGAGCATTCGACGTCAGGGTTGTCCTTTGGAGTATCCCCTCGCAATGCCAGAATATTACGAATCCCATTTTCCTGGTATTTTTCCAGAATTGCGCCGATTTCCTTTTCTGTCGAGCCTACGCATGTAAGATGCGCCACCACAGGTATGTCCGTTTCTCTGTGGACCCGGACCACCAGTTCATGGGTCTTTGCCCTGGTAGAGCCGCCTGCTCCGTAGGTAACACTGACATACGAGGGTTTAAGAGGCATCAAATCTGATATCGTATGAAAAAGATTCTCCCATCCTGCTTCTGTTTTCGGCGGAAAAAACTCGAAACTTACAGCAGTATTCGAGTTTTCCAGTATTTCTTTGATTGTCATATTTTTTCGTCTCTTCTTTCCTGATGCCGTCTCTGTCTCAGGTTTTGTATTCATTGAGCCTTGCTAATCCCTTGAATTTGCATCAGCGTTAGTCCAACTTAATCATAAACAATCTACTGCGTACACACATGTCACAATGCCTCAAGGACTTGTCATGCAAGACGACCTCGAAGTGTTCCAACCACACCTTTGTCCGGCTTACTGCTACAGTCCCTGTGCGCTATCCCAACGACGGTTCATGAATGAGTCAGGTTAGTTGCAGTTTTTTGCGTTTTCGTTTTGAGCCCAAAATTTTCTAATATAGTGTTTATCATTAGGCCATTTGAATGTCAAAGAAAAATTCCAGAATTTGCTTCAAAAAACGAGCGCTTTTACATGTAAGATGTTGATTTGTAACGCGGTAGGCGCAATCTGACGATGAGAATTGAAAACCAGGGAATACCGCATGCACAGATTCCGGGTTTTCGAGTCCATGCAGGAATTCTGTGAGATATATGCAGGTTAGCCCTGGTGTCGGCACGGAAATCCGGTTAGGATGTATATAGAGGTGGATTTCATGGAATATGTTGAATTGGGTCGTACGGGACTGAAAGTGAGCGAAATCAGTTTTGGTGCGTTGCAGATAAACTGTAAACCTGGTTTTAAGGGAGCAGAGGCAGGTGACGGGCCTCTGGCCGTGAGAGCTGTTCAGACCGCTGTTGTGGAATGTGGTGTCAACCTGATCGACACGGCGAAAAGTTACTATCAGAGTCAGGAGATTATTGCGCGAGCCTTGAAAGATCTGCCCGAAAGGGACGAAGTCAGGATCTCCACAAAGGTGGGTTCTTCAACAGATCGCGACAGGATAATTACTGACGTTGAGACCTGTCTACGTGAACTCGACAGGGACGTTGTCGACATTATGCAGATTCACAGCGGTGTGGACCCGGAGAAGCGTGATGCGACCCTGGAGGTGCTCAGGGAGTTGCGGGACAGGGGGCTACTGAGATACATAGGCGTTACGATGGCTTATAGCGGCAATGTTGAGCGGCAGGCTATGATGTGCATCGATAGTGGCGATTACGATGTTTTGCAGATACATGTGAACGCTCTGCATCCGTATTTCGGCCGCAACGTTCTTCCCGCCGCGAAAAAGGCTGGAATAGGGACGCTGGCAATGAATCCGCAATGCAAGGGATATTTATCCAAAGCATGTCCTGATCCTGGTCGATATGATCTTTCTTTTCTTGCCGACCTGGGAATAACATCGCTTCATGAGGCGGCTTTGAAATGGTGCATTTCTCATGCCAGTCTTGATGTTGCCATACCCGGCTCGAAACGGCCGGAGCACATCAGGGACAATTGCGCGGTTTCGGATGGCAATAAGATGACAGAACAGCAGATGGGCGAACTTGAACAGATGCTGCATGGTACCATAGATACAACGGATGATTGGGGCTGGGAGCCGCAGCAAGGTTGAGTGATTATGAATCTTAAATCAAGGAACGAAAGTGGCTTTTAAAAAGACTTCTGTAGTTTTGGGAAACGCTAAGTCCACGGTTGACACTGACAGATCTGTTCATATGGAATATGCGGGTTAACCCGTATCCTTCTGTTCTATTCGGCGAGCACAATCCAAGGCCGGTCAGAGCAGAAGTGCGGAGCACCTGTAAGACTTTCGCCATGCGAACTCCGAAGATGGAATTTAAATACAAGGACGACGGCAAGCGGTTCAGGCCGGGTCACCTTGAAATCATCCACGCCGATGCTTCAGGAGAGAATTGATCTTGGATAGGGTGAAATATGAGGTGTTTGATATAAAAACCGAATTACTGCTTGAAGTAATGCGATGTATTGGCGTAATCTGCCTGCCCTTGATTTAGATAAGAGAGGAAAAAAAGAAATGAAAAAAAACTACAATATTGCTGTTATTCCCGGCGACGGGACTGGTCCTGAAGTTGCTGCAGAAGGTGTAAAATGTCTTAAGACGGCCGCTGATTCCTTCGGTTTTTCAGTAAACCTGGAAGAATATGATTTCGGCGGAGAAAGATATCTGAAAACCGGCGAGGTTCTTCCGGAAGGCGCCGCCGACGAAATGCGCAAGTTTGACGCGATCTTCCTGGGGGCTATCGGCCATCCGGATGTTAAGCCGGGCATACTGGAGAAAGGTATACTGCTCAAGCTCAGGTTCGAACTTGACCAGTACATAAATCTGAGGCCGGTCAAGTTGTTTCCCGGAGTTGAGACACCTCTGAAGGACAAGGGGCCCGAGGATATTGATTATGTCGTGGTCCGGGAAAATACCGGGGGGCTGTACACCGGAGTTGGCGGTTTCTCAATGAAAGGAACAAAGAACGAGGTAGCCGTTCAGAGCATGGTTTACGCCTACGCCCAGGTCGAACGCTGTCTGCGGTATGCATTTGAATATACAAAGAAGCGAAACAAGGACAACACGCTTGCTCTCTGCGGAAAGACCAACGTGCTGACATACGCTTACGACCTTTGGGAGCGTGTATTTAATGACATGGGCGAAAAAGAGTTTTCTGAAATCAGTCGCGACTATTATCATGTTGACGCCACGTGCATGTGGATGGTGAAGAACCCGGAGTGGTTTGATGTAATTGTGACAGGCAACATGTTCGGCGACATCATTACAGACCTGGGCGCAATGACCCAGGGCGGAATGGGAATTGCAGCCGGCGGAAATATCAATCCGGAAGGTGTCAGCATGTTTGAGCCGATAGGCGGGTCTGCGCCGAAGTATACCGGTCAGAATGTTATCAATCCGCTTGCGGCGATCTGCGCTGCGGGCATGTTGCTTGACACCCTCGGCGAAGAAAAAGCGGCCGCATCGATAGAAAACGCTGTGGCCGGTGTCACAAAAAATAAACTCAAGAGTCTTTCCGCAAAGAAGATGGGTTATACGACCACGGAAGTCGGAGACATGGTTGCGCAGGCGATAGGATAAGGCAATTTTCAGGGGGTGGAATTATTATGAGCAAGCAGAGAATAGGAATTGTCGGGATAGGCGCGGTTGGTTCAGAGATGATAAAGGTTTTGCGCCAGCGTGACTTCCCCTGTAGTGAAATCAGAGTACTTGCGCGCACTGAGCGTGATGAAATCATAGAAGGCGAAAAATTTCACGTGATTCCTGCGGCATCTTCCCAGGCATTCAGCGGGCTGGATTTTGCCTTTTTTGCGGGCACCGAAGGCGCCAAAGGAGCATCCAAACAACATGGGTGGGCAGCAGTTGAGAAAGGTGTTACAGTTATTGATAATGGCGACGATTATCGTATGGATGACCGGGTTCCCCTGGTGATTCCTGAGATCAACGCGCAAGCTCTTGACCGGAGCAAGGGTTTCATAGCCAATCCAAACTGCAGCACCATAGTTGCGCTGATGGCTCTTGCCCCTCTTCACAGGGCGGCGCGCATAACTCGTTTCTGTGTTTCAACATATCAATCTGTTTCCGGAACCGGGCGAGGCGCGATCCGCGAGCTGGATGCGCAGACCAAGGCATATACCGCAGGCGCCGCAAGCGCACCTCAGGCGTATCCCCATCAGATAGCGTTGAATGTTCTTCCTAAAATCGGAAGCATCAAACCCCAGTTGCCGGGGTACACCAGCGAAGAGGCCAAGATGCTTTTTGAGACCAGGAAGATCCTGGAGGATGACAGTATACTTGCTTCCGCCACTTGTGTGCGGGTGCCGGTATTTTACGGCCATGCTGAAGCAATAAATGTTGAGTTTGAAAAGCCGCTTGCGCCCGAAGAGGCGAAGGATCTGCTTTCGCAGGCGCCAGGGGTAAGTGTAGTAGACGACCCAGACGAGGATCGGTATCCGATGCCGCTGTCGGTAGCGGGAAAAGATGAGATTCAGGTTGGACGGATACGCAAAGACGCAGTCTCCAAAAATGGCCTTGTGTTGTTTGTGGCCGGCGACAATATCCGCAAAGGTGCGGCTCTTAATGCAGTCCAGATTGCTGAGACCCTGATTGCCAGACGGAATTCTGCAAAATAGGGCTCTGAATGCAGGGCCGATAATCTGGAATGAGCCCGCATATCTCACAGAAATCCTGCTGCAAGCGCGGATAGCACCACTTCGACGGCACGAATTGACAAAACGCCAGATTGCAGTATGTCTATACGGCTGCTCCGGCGTTTTATCAATTTGCGCCCCCGCAGCAGCATTTTCCACGCTCTCACTACGAAATCCTGTGAGATATGCGGGTTAAAGCCCCTTCGAAAAGGGTCATGGGTGGCAAGAATACGGACAAAGTCGGAGAAACACGTACTCGTATACCTGCTTCGGACAGGATCAGGCTAACGAGTCCTTGGTGTATTATCTATTAAGACCCGGTACAGCCGGGCTTCCTTCCCATGATTGAGGTTGGTTCCATGGTATATCTGAATCATTCCGGTTTGTGGCGCAACCGGCAAAAAGCGCTATAACCCCGGGAAACAGAACGATTAGAAACATTCTCCGTGCCTTCAGAAGGAATATTGATTTCATATCAATAGTATACAATGTCGCCCTGTTTGACCGGCAATTGCTGCCAGTTGGTAAGTATATTAGCAACCCCGACCTTTTCCTTCTTGCGAATCTGTACGAGTTCGACCTTGGTGACATACTCTCCGTCTTCACCCGGACGTTTAACAATCAGCTCTACCTGTGGTATGCCCGCCTCTTCTTCTTCACGATCTTTGAAGAGTTCTGCGATGAACTTGTCGCTGACATTGATGGCTACGAAATGATATTTTGAATCAACCGCCGCTATCTTGCCTTTTTGTCCTCGAGTTATGGTTCTCACTCCTAAAACAGGAGGTCTGGCGTCTCCGCCTCTCTCGCCAGTTTGCAGGCCATCTACGATATTCTTCAGCTCAACGTATTTCTCTTCAAGGTCCTCATACTTCAGTTTCTCTTCTTCGAGATCCTCTTCGAGTTCGCTGATCTTTCGCTCTTTTTCGTCTATTTCGTCTTTAAGACTTTGTATCTGTGCCTCAAGTTGCCTTATCTGTGCCTCAAGATCTGCTATCTTATTGTTAAGCCGTTCTATTTCGGCCTCGAGCTCATCAATTTTCTTGTTTGCTTTCCTGAGTTCGTCCTTGCGTTGATTTAAATCGGTAATGGTTGTGACCAGCTCTTCCCGGGTCTTGATCAGTTCCTCACGTGTTGCGTTGAGGCGTGCTAGCTGGGCTTCGGCCTTTTCGAGTACATCCTCGAGGACGGCTTCCATTGTGCCGGGACCTTCAGTTATTTTCATCCCGGTAATTTCATTCACTTTTGGTTTGCCGGTTTCAGGATCTCTAAGGAAATAGCTTTTCAGTTCGTCTTTACGGTTTTCTATGTTCAATTTTGGCAGGTCTGATACTTCGAGTTTCTGCTTATAGTCTTCCCAGAAACCGGCGGTTTCCGGGTTTTCTATAACTTCACTGGTCACAGGAGATACGTCCCGTCCCGGGAAGATGCTCCCGGGGGATTCGGGTTCATCCGACTCGATAGTGAAACCAAGGGCGATAAGTGTGTTTTCAAGTTTCTGCGTTCGGATTTTGAGTATCTCACGCCTGTTAAAAAGCATTATACCTAAAGTTAACGCGCCGATACTCAGCAGAAGAAGAATTATTACCAGAACTCTAAGAAGTTTTGCCATTTGTTACCCTCAAAATTTAAAAGTTACTCTATGCCCTATTTGATGGCAAGAAGATTTTTCAGAAATGTTTTCCGTCTTTCCCGCTGTCGCGGTGAAATCAGTTGCATTTCCGCATCGTCTATTTTAGCAACCAAGTCAACCTGTTCAGAAGCTTTGAGTTTGATGCCTTCAATATTTTGCAATTGTCTCAACGCCTTCCGGCCCTTTCCCGTATGCTGAAGTTTCTCAGACGATTTTTCATCTTCCAGCATTTTCAGATATACCTATCAAAGAAAGATAATTTAATCGGGTTTCCCGCATTTGTCAACATGTACCGCAGTGGTTTGGTTATTGTGCCGTTTACATCAGCCAGTATACGAACGCGCAAACCTGTGAGCATCGCGGGCAAGAACGTTCTGATTTTAAGTTTCATGTGGATTTCTGCCATATTTTCCGATGTTGGCACATCTGTTTTCCCTGGTTCGAGTATGGGCGATACAGGACTTGAACCTGTGACTTCTACCGTGTGAAGGTAGCGCTCTAGCCAACTGAGCTAATCGCCCTGGTATTTCCATGAAACGAACCAAGCTCTTAGCATAACCAGATCGGGAATGTCAAACATTCACATTGAGTATCATTGTGCTTTTGTTATTTTAGCCGGGACGATGTGGAAATCACGGGAGCATCTTCCATGGGCGGTCATGGACTTGAAAAAAGCAGCGAAAGGGGATATAATGAAAGAGCTTGAGGAAGGAAAGAAGATGAGCATTAATTTCGGTAAAATAGCTGAAATTGCCCAAAAATGTTCAGATGTAATTCCCGTGGCTGTTCAGCATGCAGACACCGGGGAGGTGATTCTGCTTGCATATACCAACCCGGATGCTTTCAAAAGGACCCTTGAATCAAAGTCGCTGGTATTGTGGAGCACTTCGCGAAACGAGCTGTGGGAGAAAGGGAAGACTTCGGGCGAGACGTTCGAGCTTATTGAGGCGTACGTCAATTGTGAACAGAATTCTCTGCTTTACAAGGTGCGACCGTTGCGGGGCGGCATCTGCCACACGAAAAATTCCAACGGCGAGCCCCGAAACTGTTATTACAGGAGAATTAATATTCAGACGATGGAACTGGAAAATACTGACCCATAGCAACTGCGGGGTATCAGGGCCGGTTCCGGTATGATGGATAAAACATATTTAGAGCAGAAAGGGAGCAAAGAGCCTGATGACATTTGTCTGTCCATATTGCAAACACAAAATGGAGGGAGAGCTTTCCCGCAGGTGTACGAATTGCGGCAAAGTAATGAATATTCCCGACAAGTATTTTCCCGGGAGCGAGGAAGAGAAGAGAAGACGCAAAAGCAAGAAGAAGCAGATAAAAAAAATCGGTGAAAAGCAGAAATTTTCACAGGCTCCGTATCTGCCTGATTTTTTTGCTGGTCGCAGGAAGCCGCTGCACGTGGCTATTCCGCTCATTCTACTGGTTGTGGTTGGCGCGCTGTTGCTTGGGAGAGTGGGTCAGGAAATGAGTGAGCCCAGCAGGACGCGCAGAGAGTTGGTTGCAATGGGAGAATTGGAGGCCATACGGATGGGCCTGGAGCTTTTCAAGCATGACTGCGGCAGATATCCAACCGAAGAAGAAGGGCTTAAGGCGCTTGTGCGTGACCCTGGCGTGCAGGGCTGGGCCGGATACTATGTAAGGATAATGAAACCGGATCCGTGGTACACCAAGTACAGATATTCGGTTGATAATGGCGAAGTGACGGTGTTTTCCTGTGGTAAAGACCGCAAATGTGGGACCGAAGACGATATATACGCCGAGGAACCTGATCCGGAAATAATGCAGGAACATATACAAAGACAGGAAGAGCGAAAGAAATCAGGTTAAGCTGATCGGTGTGATTTATGATGAAACCGTTGCAGCAAAGATTGTATGGCATTTCAGGGCCTAGTCTCGAAAAAAGCCAGGTTTCCTGCTGCAACGATGAATCCACCCGAATCTACAGGGATTTCTGTACGCTTGTTTGGTTGCGTGCCTTTGTATATGTCCGACCAGTGGGAGGTCGGGCGTGATGAGCCTGGCGCCTTGTGAGAGCGTGTAATTATGCGGGTTAAGAAGTTGATATTGATTATGCTATTGACCGGCTCAATGGCGTTTATTCTCCTGTCAAGAGCGCCTGCAGGGCCGGACTGGCCCATGTGGCGGTTCGACGTGCAACGCAGTGGGCGCAGTCCGGTAGAATTGTCCGAGTCGTTGCACTTGCACTGGACGCTGGAATTGCCTGAACCTCGCCGTGCCTGGCCGAAGCAACTCGACGACCACAACAAACTGGATTTCGATATTTCCTATGAACCGGTTGTTGCGCGCGGCCTTCTGTTTGTGCCGTCTATGGTGACAGACAGTGTGGCAGCCTACGATCTGAACACCGGAAAGGAACAGTGGATATTTTATGCTGACGGACCGGTTCGGCTGGCGCCTGTTTTCGGCAACGGGCGCCTCTATTTCGGCTCGGACGACGGCAGGCTTTATTGCCTGGAGGCAGCAACCGGAAAGAAGATCTGGAGTTTTGAAGCCGTGCCTTCTAATCGAACCGTTCTGGGCAACGAAAGGCTGATCAGCATGTGGCCGGTCCGGGGCGCGCCGGTATTGCATGACGGGACGGTTTATTTTGCCGCCGGCATATGGCCTTTCGAAGGCATCTTTCTGTATGCGTTGGATGCCGAATCAGCGGAGGTGGAATGGTCCCGGTCCGGTGTCGGCTATTGGCAGATTGATGCCTATAACATGAACCATGCCCGTTCGATTGCCAATATTGCTCCGCAGGGCTATCTGGCCGTTGATGGTGACCATCTGATAGTTTCCGGTGGCCGGACCACACCGGGCGTGTATAACCGGCATACCGGCCGGTTGCTCAAGTTTGACACCGTTGACAAGCGCGACGGGGGCTATGCGATTTCATCTTTAACTGAGAACTATCTGCTACCTTTGGAGCAGTGTGGAATTCAGACCGGTTCGCAACGCCAGCGTTGTCAGGACTGGTCCGAAAAGGTTGAAGGCGACGTCTGTAGCCTGCTGGCGGCAGCAGGGCGCATAGTTGCTGTCACCCGTTGCGGGCGTATCCATGTATTCGGGCCCGAGGAGCGTACTCCGGTAATCCATACGAGGCAGCCCATCACTCTTACCGGAATCGAAGATGTCTGGCGGAAGAGGGTTGCCGACCTGTTGGAACAAAGCGGTGAACAGGGAGGATATGGCTTGATGTTTGGCATTGGATGCGGCCGCCTGCTCGACGAGCTTCTAATGCAGTCGGATCTGCATATTATCGCTTTTGATCCAAATCCTGACAAGGTACGAAACTTTCGCGAGCGTTATGTGCGGGCCGGTTTGTACGGGGTACGAGTGGCGGTTCGTCAGGGTGGTCCTCTGTCTCTGCAACTGCCGCCGTATATCGCCAGTGTGATTGTGTCGGAAGATAAGACCGCGCTCGGAAATGCGGATACAGAGGCTCTTGTGCGAGATCTCTACCATCCTTTGCGGCCCTATGGTGGCATAATCCGGCTGCCGTTTTCAGGCGTGGCGCAGGAAGGATTTGTGGAGGCTGTCAAGGATGCCGGGCTGGAGAAAGCCGAGATACAACGGCACGAGGATTCGTTAGTTCTGAGGCGCCCCGGCCCTCTGCCTGGATCGGACATATGGGGACATCAGTATGCCGATGCTGCCAATAGCGGTTATTCCGATGACTGCCGTGTACGGCCGCCGCTGGGTTTGGCCTGGTTTGGTGGAACTTCCAACGAAAAAACGCTGCCGCGTCATATGTTCGGGCCGAAACCCCAGGTGGCGGGCGGGCGTCTGGTGATTCTCGGTGTCAACCATATTAGTGCCCGTTGCGTGTATACCGGCCGCGAAGTCTGGGCCAGAAAGCTGCCGGATATTGGCGGTTTTTTTACCAGTGAGGAGCATGAAAATCGCTTTAGACCGGGGAAGCATGTGTATTTTCCAAGCCATCATGGGGCTAACTTTGTGGGTAGCCCCTACGTAACCGCTCCGGATAGTGTTTATCTCATTCATGATGATCGATGTCTGCGTTACAGCCTTGCAACGGGCAACAAAATGGATGAGTTCAAGATGCCGGGCCGCGAAGTTCTGCATGAGAAAGCCGGGGGCGTTCCTTTCGCTTATGCTTCGCGCCTGACCGAAGGGCATCAGCCTCGCTGGGGCCGTATTGCGGTTTCGGGCGATACCCTGGTTGCTGCCGCCTATCCGCATGTTTTTGACGAAGGTCCTTTGAAGTTCGGTCCTCGACGCGGTATGCCGGGTCATTGGAACCGGACATCCAGCGAGTATTTGCTGACCATGGACAGGGAAACCGGCGATATCAAGTGGGTACACCATGCCCGCTACGGTTTTCGTCATAATGCAATAGCGGCAGGGAAGGGCCGTGTCTTCGTGATTGACAATGTATCGGAAGAAATTCAAGCCTCTCTGAAGGAACGAGGCGTTGAATTTGAAACCAGGCCTGAAATCCGCGCCCTGGACCTGAACACGGGAGAATTGCTCTGGGCATATCGCAAAAACGTTTTCGGCACATGGCTGTCTTACTCATCTGAGCACGATGTCCTGATTCAGTCGGGTCGCCCGGGCGGACGTTGTGTATTACCTGATGAACCGCAAGGTGATATTCTAGCTTTGCGCGGGGTCGACGGGGAGGAACTCTGGCGCCGGAGTAAGAATTTTTTCAGCCCCCTGGCCTTGCATGAGGAGCAAAAACGCGTCTTTCCTGTCAGTCTTGATATTGCTACAGGCGAATTGATTCCCCGTGTCAACCCCGTAACCGGGAAAAAGGAAACATGGCGTTTTCTGAAGCAAAAAGGATGCGGGACGTTTAATCTTGCCCGCTACCTTATGACATATCGGTCCAGTATGGCTGCCTATCACGATTTGCTGTACGATAGCGGAACTGCATACGTTTCCGGAGTCAAGGCGGGCTGTACAGAAAATCTTATTGTTGCCGACGGAATTTTGAATGTGCCTGACTATACGCGCACGTGTTCCTGCGCCTATCAGCTTCAGACCTCGGCTGGCCTGGTCCATAACCCGGACGTGGAGCTTTGGACTGTCCACAGAATTAAGGATCCCGGTCAAAGCGGCATGCGGCAAATTGGTTTAAACCTTGGTGCACCCGGTGATCGCATTGACAATAACGGAACGCTCTGGGCTCATATTCCACAGACGGCTCCTTCCCTGGCTCTGGATGTAGACATAAAGACAGATGATCATATTGACGGCGAAAGTTTTGTCAGTATGCATTCACTTATGATTGACGAACGCGAAGGCACCGCATGGGTGGCTGCATCTGCCAGCATTGCATTAACGTCTCTTGAACTGCGGGAGGTGCGCGGAGATGATACGCCTTATCGAGTCACGCTGCATTTTGCAGAGCTTGAAAATGCCGCGCCAGGCGAACGCTGTTTTGACATAAAGATAGGGAACAAGGTGTTGCGCGAAGATTTTGATGTAGTCCGTGCAGCCGGCGGTGCGAACAAGGCTGTAACGCTGCAATTTGAAGACGTGTTGATTGGGCGGCATTTTCACCTTGAGCTTATTCGCAGATCGGACTCCGGTTTCCCTCCTACTCTCAGCGGAGTGGAATTGCGTCAAAAGAAGTCCGGCTAACCCTGCCCTTTACCCATAAGTCAGTTACTTGCAGGCTAAAGGGGTTCCAA
>CAYSRM010000013.1:0-30123 GCA_964433435.1 uncultured Victivallales bacterium | reverse complement strand
TGTGTCCGGTCAAGAGCGCAACTGTGTTTCACGTCGGCGAAACATGGATAAATCTACCCCAACGTTCCTGCATTGCCCATTCTGTCGCGCCAAACGGCAGGAGAAAGATTCATATCATACCCAACGCGCCATTCCACGTGGGCCACTTCGAGAAAACCATGGCCGCCCCCCTCCGGCAAAGCGGCGCCCTTAAGAGAGCCCCGCTGGGAGAAGATGAAATCCACTGCGGATCTGTTAAAAAAATGATCGACCAGAGCATTGAAACAAACCGGAAAAATCCGCTGGTTAGCACAGGAAAGGATGGGCGCTGTAACTGTCTATACTGCCGGGTACTCAGGAACGGAATAAAGAAGCAATCAGCCAGATTGTCCAGCAACTCTCAGAACAGGCAAAAATGAGAACCGGCGGGGAATCAGATTTATCAACTGAACAGAGCGAAAACCAAGCATCAGGTGTGCCAGAATAGAAAAAATCATTGACGATTAACAATCATAACGTAGACTATATATGTATGAAAACTCTTTCTGTACGATTTTTGATGCATTGTTTGACGTTTGCACTCATTTTAACGATATCGGGACCGTCAATCGCTTTGGCCCAGGGCGACAACGACAAGATGACCGAAATCGAGCGGGAAATGGAGTACGCCCGGAAACTCGCCGAAATGGGTTTTGTAGACTACGCCCGGATAATCTACAACCGCATTGATGATCCCGAGGTCAAGAAGATGGCCATGCTCCAGAACAATGTCAACATGGGCAAGTTTGAAGAAGCCCGGGAAATGATCGATAAGCAGGCGGATCCCGACAGCCTTGAAACATGGAAAATGAAGCTTATAATGGGCGACGGCTACCATGCATGGGGGGAATACGAAAAAGCGAGAAACATCTACGAGAGCTTTTTTAAGAAATACAAATCGGAGCCGCCGGAGTCCCTGGAAAAATTCTACCTCCAATCCGCCTATAAATACGCGCAGATGCTCCTGCTCATGGACCAAAAGAACGAATCGGTCAAGATTCATGAGCTTATGCTGGATGTCATACCCAAAGACGATCCCGAAAGAAATGCAATGCGCAGACAGGCGCTAAGCGAAACAGCCGACTTGTATGTGGAACTTGCCAAGGAGGCGGAAGCCAAAAACAGGAAGAATTATTTTGACCGGATAGACGAAATTGCCGACGAGGTCCTCTGGGAACAGGATCTGTGGTTCGGGAAAATGATCGTTACCATGGCCCACGTTAAACTCATACAGAAAGATGTGGAAGGCGCCACTTCCCTGATAGAAGATTACCGCCCGCAACTGCTTCAGCTTGACGAAGCGCTTAAGCAGGAGGAAAAGGAAACTGGCCAGGAACTGAGTCAGTTCAGCCCGATGGCCGAATGCCGCTACCTGATCGGCATAATGATGCATGACAAAGCGAAAAAGATAATGGAAGACGATGGCGACAAAGAACAGGTTGTCGAGCTGCTGGCAGGAAAAAAGATAACACGGAAAAACAGGACGGACGGAGCGTATCAACACCTGCTGAACGTGTTTATCAAATATCCCGGCACCAGATGGGCGCCGGAAGCGGGCCAGAGAGTCGAGCAGATAAGAAAAATACTTGTCGAAAAATTCGGCGCCCGAATAAAAGAAGATGTTACCAGCAAACAAATGGCCCGGGTCCGCAAGTTCCAGTTTTCCAGCGCGCGCTCCCTGTTTAATCAGAACCAGTTCGAAAAGGCTGCAGAACGGTACATCAAAGTGCTGAATATGTATCCCGAAGGCGAACTGTCTGTGTCCGCCATTTCAGATCTGGCCTCCTGTTACATGGAAACAGAAAATGAAATCTATGCAGATACCATAATACGATACCTGGCCGAGAGGTTCAGCGCCAACCCGGATCTCATGACAAAAGCAGGCAACGAGACGCTTAAACTGGCAAATAAATACGAGACTGAGAAACAAATGCCGCATAAGAAAGAGGCAATTTACCAGTACTTCTTCGATATGTTTACCAGACATCCGCGCACTCCCGGATTGCTTTTCACTTACGGAGACAGGAGATTCGAGGCAAAAGAAATCACAGCCGCGCTCAAGTATTACCAGCGGATCGCCGATAATTATCCCGGCTCGCCGTTTTATTATGAAGCGCTTAATAAAATTGCCCACTGCTACGCTGAAAAAGAACAGTATGACAAGGAAATGGAAGCGCTGGAAGCGTACATCGACGCCCTGTCTAAACGCGAAGACCCAGGCCAGCGCTTTATATATGCCAACTACCGGCTCGCCTATGCCCACCAGCGTAAGGGGGGCAATAAAAATCTGGCTCAGGCAATCAAGAGTTACACCAGAATACAGAAGCTGCTGGAAACTGACCGCAGCAAGTACGAAAAAAACGCCAAAGAGGAAAAAGCCAACCAGACGATTCTGGCAGGGGCGATTTTCAATACAGCGCGTTGTTTTGCCCTGTTGAAAACATCGGACGAAAAAAAAGAAAAGGAATCCAAGACCCATGCCATCAACCGGCTCAGAACACTGGTTGAGGAATATCCGGAATCTGATTTCGCTCCCCCGGCCTACAGCCAGCTTGGAATGCTCTGGACGCTTCTGGAAAAACCTGATCAGGCGGAAAAGGCGCTCCAGGCGCTTCGGGAGAATTACCCTGAGACAGAAGAAGCAAAGAATGCCACCTTCAGGCTGGCAATGAGCCTGCTCGAACTCGGTCAGCGTGACCGAGCTGTAAGAGAATTCAAGCAAATGTTTGCAAAGGGTAATCGCGGAAGATTCACTGAACGCCAGATTCTGACGGCAGGCAATGAACTTTTTGAAGCCGAAGAGTACGAGATTTCCGCTGAAGCATTTGAAAGCGTTCTAAGTACAGCAGATAAAAAAACCCGCATAGTGCCCGCCCTGCTGGGCAAAGGAAAAGCGCTTACAGAACTCGGCAAATACAATGAAGCCGCAGAATCGCTGGACAAGCTGCTTAATGACTATCCACGCTCACAAAGCATAATCGAGGCCTGCCTGTATGCAAGCAGTGCATACAGCGAAATAGCAGCCGAAGAAGAAGAAAGCGATGACAGGCGCAAAATCTTCAACAAGGCGGTCGAACGGATGCGGAAAGTGCGTCAATATACCAGCGACCCCGCCCTGCTGGCGAAGTCGGACCTCGAAGTTGCCAGGATCGATCGGAAAAAAGCCAAAGCAGAAAACAAATTCGGATCCGAGGAAAAAGCCGCTGGGCACCGCAACAAGGCAATTGCAACTTATCAGATACTTATCATGAATGCCAATATCGAAAACGAAGATGTAAGGCCTTATATTCAGGACGCTTACCACGAGTGTATACCGCTGATGCTTGAAGCGGAGAAATGGGACGATGTTATAACTGAAAGCAATGCCTATATCTCCCTGTTTCCTGACGGAAAGTATTTGTTGAATATCCAACAGTTGAAAAGCAGGGCACAGACCAGAAAAGCCATGGCAGGCGGAACACAGGCAGAAAGCGGATCGGAAGAGCCTGCAGAAACTGACCAACCTGAAAAAGGAACACAAACAAATCAAACAAATTCTCGCACAAAGGAGATAACGGATGAAACACAGTAAATATTCCAGACCTGCCGGAAAATCCGCAGTTGTGCTGGCAATCGTTCTTACAGCACTTCTGACAGATCTGGCCGCATTTGGGGCTACAGTCAGAGGCACAATCTTCAGGAAAAACGGCAGCACCGAGACTGGAGAAATAACCTGGCTGGGCGCATCAAAAAGATACCGCGTCAGACAAAATGGAGTTTCAATAAGAATTTCCCCGGATGAAGTCGCCGACATTCAAGTTCCGAAACCGGATGGTTTCGATCGTGCTGTCCAGCAGATACAGAGGGGCAACTACTCGGCAGGGATTCCTGCGCTTGAATCCGTAAGAGACGATTACGAGATGCTGGGCTGGGACATACAGGCCACGCGCTGGCTCGCATTCGCTTACCTTAAAGATAACGACTCTTCTAAAGCTCTGCGTATGTGCGAGAATGTTATAAATAACAATCCCCAGGCTGCCCTGAATCCTGAATTTGCTTCAGTTTACTGGGACGCCCTTATCGCAGAAGAAAGAATTCCCGCATTAAAAGAAAAACTGGAAAGAGCCGTCCGTGAAGGCAGCAGAGCACTCGCAGCCATGGCCCAGACAAAGAGAGGCCATATCGAAAGAAAAAACGGAAATTTCGAAAAAGCGCTTGTAGACGGCTACCTGCGGACAATAGTTTTGTTCAAGCGTGTCAGACCGGCTCAGCCTGAGGCTCTTTACTACGCAATCAATTGTTTCAAGGAACTCGGGCAGCATACTCACGCAGAAAAAATGCGCAAAACACTTCTGGAACAATTTCCGGACAATTCGTATAGTCGTAAATTACGTTCGGAAATGTAGAGCGCCTGAAAACACAGCTTGTAATTATATAATCAAATAATAAGAGAGGAAGAGAGGGAACAGACATGTCGAAAAAGTTAAACCTTTTTGTTTATCTGGGAATAGCAGCAGCCTTGCTTGTCGGCATTGCCGGAACAGATTTTGCCAACGCACAGGTAGACACTACTGATCCAAACGCAGCCGAAACCGGCGACATCGTAGTTGAAGACCCAGATGAAGGAAGAGGGACTCAGTCGGGCGGTTTCATTGCGGTAGTGCTGGGCGGAGGAGCCCTCGGAGTGATCCTGTGGCTTGCGCTTTTCGGAGCGGCTGGCGCGGCGGTATACTTCATGGTGGACTGCTTTATAACAGTTAAACCGCAACGAATCATGCCTCAAAACCTGATCGACAACGTCACCGAGGCCATGGCGGAAGGCGACGTGCTTAAGGCGCTCCAGAACTGCGAGGACGAACCCGGACCTCTGGCCAACGTGCTGACCGCGGGATTCAGCCACGTGGAAGAAGGCTTCGATGTTATACAGGAAGCCATCGGTACAGCCGCCGACCTTGAAACCGAGAAAATAACCCAGAAACTTACATGGCTGTCAGTTGTCGCCAACCTTTCCCCGATGCTGGGTCTGCTCGGTACAGTGCAGGGCATGATCCTGGCTTTTGCAACACTGGGCGAGGGCGCCCCGGATGTCGGCACCCTGGCCTTGAACATCTCGCAGGCCCTTTATACAACTGCAGGTGGTTTGACCATTGCCGTCCCGTCAGTGGCAGTGTATTACACTTTCCGGAATTCCGCCAACAAGATAGTCCTGAGAATGGAAGCTATGACCATGGAACTCATCAAAGATCTGCGTAACGTGGAAGTCGTAGAGGAATAGTCTTTTCACCGCATAAAGGAGAAAGGCAATGCCTAGAAAAAAAAGAAAAAGATCCGGAGGCTCCGACGTCGATATGACCCCTATGATCGATGTGGTGTTCCAGCTTATTATCTTTTTCATCGTTACCATCAAACTTGACCAGGAAGTCAACGAGGATATCAAGCTGTGGGACACCCCGCACGGACCACCAATCGAAGACCAGGATCCGCGTACAACGGTCATAGAAGTAGATCAGCGCGGGTGGATATCAATGCATGGCGCCCAGCTGAAACCCGCTCAGCTCCTGAATATTCTGCAGGCCAAGAAACGACGTCAGGGGGCCGACTTCCCCATTATCATTCGGGGAGACTACCGCGCGGAGCACAAAGATATACGTCGGGTTATGGATATGTGTACCCGCATAGGAATATGGCGCATCAGCTTCATGGCCGTGAAGGAACGTAAACAAAAACGCAGATGGCAGTAGCTGCCGGGACAGACCATTATGGTATATAAGAAGAAAAAAAGAGACCGGCGGGCAGGTAATGCCGCCCAACTGGAAATGACCCCCATGATCGATGTGGTGTTTCAATTGCTCATATTTTTTATCGTTACACTCAAGGTGGAAGATATCATGGCACACCTGGATGTGATTCGGCCCGCCCCCGACCCAAAGGCCGAAGAGAAGCAGGTAGAGGACCTGGTTACCATACAGGTTTATGAAGAGGGATACGTGCTCAGGGGCAGGCGAATCAGCAAAGAGAGTCTGGAAAAGCGGCTTATGCGGATAGCAAGTTACAGTAAGGATATTACCATAATCATCAAATGCAAAGGTACCTCACCGCACAAATACCTTCTCCAACTTCTTGATATTTGCTCGAAGGCAGGACTGAACAATCTGTCTGTCTTCAGCATGTAACACCCCTAAATCCGCGTAAAAACCGGATACGCGTGAATGTTCTCCCATCCATCTGGCTTGGATGATTCCGGCAATATACAAATAATTCAGTTACTGCTCTTCGACTTACATC
Organism: uncultured Victivallales bacterium; assembly: GCA_964433435.1. Taxonomy (GTDB): domain Bacteria; phylum Verrucomicrobiota; class Kiritimatiellia; order UBA8416; family CAYSRM01; genus CAYSRM01. The sequence goes on along the minus strand of CAYSRM010000013.1, from coordinate 23,841 downwards.
CAAATACAACAGCCATTGGCCCGACTAACCCGAATATCTCACAGGATTTCGTAGTAGCCTGTCCGCCATCCGGCGGAAGAGAGTGGAAAGTGCTGCTGCGAGGATGCGAATTGGTGAAACGCCGGAGCAGCCGTATAGACATACTGCAATCTGGCGTTTTGTCAATTCGTGCCGTCGCAGTGGCGCTATCCGCGCTCGCAGCAGGAATTTTGTGAGATATGCGGGCTAAGACTTGCTCTAAGAAAAAACTGTTTAAAGACGTTTTTAAATATAAGTTAACATATAGACTTACAGGAGCAGCAACATGAACGATGAATATGAACAGTATGAAGAGATAGTGGAGGAAGAAGGGCTTGGAGACTCATACCATGAAATGATGAAGCTCTTTGACGAGCTTTCTTTCCGGGAGAAAGTCCGTAAAGTCAGGGAAGGACTTAAAGCCCCGAAAACTTCAGGGCAATACAAGTATGCCCGGCTTCAGATGATAAGGCTTTCGGCGCCCATAGCCGCAGTTCTGGTTCCTTTTCTTGCCCTGTGCACTCTGGTCGTGCTTGCGGCTGTAGCTCCCCCGCCTGCGTCTGAGGTGCAGGTAAGAATTATAGAACCCGAAGAACCGCCTGAGCTTGAGGATATTGAAGAACCCATAGAAGAACCACCCGAACCGCCCGAGCCCGTTGAGATGGAGATTCCCGATGTACAGGTAACGGTTGACAACCCTGTCCCAAGCCCGCCCTCCGACTTTTCCCCTCAACCCGCGCCCATGGACGCTGTGGCGATGGTCAAAAGCCCGATTATCATGAAAGGCATGTTCGGAAGCCGCAATCCGGGTTCCCGCGGCAATGCTCTGAGGCGTTTCGACGGAAGTGGAGCCACCGAAGGGGCGGTAATGCGAGCGCTAAGATGGCTGAAGAAGCATCAGGAGGCAGACGGATCATGGAAACACTCTTCAGGCGGAGGCAGCGGTTCGCAAAAAAAAGCCACAGTTGCATTCACCGCCATGGGTGTGCTCACTTTCCTTGCACACGGTGAAACTCCAGGCTCTCCGGAATTCGGGAAGACGGTCAAAGACTCAATACAATACCTGGTAGAAGCGCAATCCGGCGATGGACATTTCCAACCCCGGGATAATCACGACTACACACACCCGATAGCAACATACGCGCTTTGCGAAGCATACGGACTGACCAGAGTTCCGGCAGTTAAAGAAGCGGCCACAGAGGCAACCAGAAGGCTGCTTGAAGGACAACACGCCGACGGCGGGTTCAATTATAACCTCGCGATAGGCTCGCGAAAAGACGTGTCCTATGCGGCCTGGTGCTACCAGGCCCTGAAGGCGGCCAAAATGGCCGAACTGGAAATCGACGGAATCGAAGAAGCGCATAAAAGAGGAATAGAGTTCTGTAAGGCATCCCTCTACAAAAACGGTATGGCCGCATACACAATGAGCGACAACAGAAGGAATGCGCGGTCCCCAAATGGCGGTCTTACCGGGGCAAATGTCCTTTGCCTGCAACTCCTTGGTGCGGCCAAATCCGCTGAAGCCAAACAGGGCCTTGCATGGATTGCCAACAATGCAGGCTGCTCCTGGTCCGAACCATGGGGGCAACGCCCGATATATTACTGGTATTACTCCACACAGGCGCATTTCCACGAGGGCGGGAAAACATGGTCCTGGTGGAATAATCAATTCGCTGCCGAACTGGTAAACAACCAGGTCGTGATAAAGGAGGCAATTGAAGGCCCCGACGGAGAAATGAAAGATATCGGCTACTGGGAGTCGCCGGGCAAGGGGGAAAACTACGGCCGGCCGTATGACACAACCCTGTGCGCGTTGCAGTTGCAGGTCTATTACCGTTACCTCCCGACCTTCCAGTCGCCGGAAGAGATCGAGGAAACAACCGAAATCGCGGGCGACGATGACATAGGCGTCGAAATTGAGTTGTAGATGGCAGCCTGCACATACCCCACATACCTTATTTATTTATCCCGGAGGGTCTGGCATCCGTGATATCACGCGGACTCGCGGGATCTCATCCCTCCATTTCTATAACGCGGCTTCTCTCGTGGAGGGACAAGCTCCAGCGCGTCCGCCTACGCTGTGTACGGATTCACACACTTAAACGCCACACTTAACCGCCACACCTACTCGGATACACTTAACCGTTCTCTTCTGTCTCGCTTATCTATCAGAAGAGACCTGTGACAACACACTTCCGTGAAGAACCAACATTCCGCCATCTCTCGCCCCCGGGACGGCGCAGAGCACCGTCCTACGCAGACGGACCTGCCTGAGGCACGGCAGGCTGCACAGGTGCATACTCAAAAGCAAGCAACCGAACCAATAGCCAGAGCGTCATATTGTGGGTAAAGGGCGGGGCTATCCAGCCTGCTCTTGCTCTGAAACCCGTTCCGCTCTATTCTTAATATATGACCATAGACAAATCAGTAAGAATACTCCCCGATAATGTAGCAAACAAGATCGCGGCCGGCGAAGTTGTCGAAAGACCGGCTTCAGTAGTCAAAGAACTTATCGAGAACTCGCTCGACGCGGGCGCAAAAAGAATAAACATCGAGGTGGCGGCAGGCGGCAGAAAACTGGTGTCCGTCACCGATAACGGACGTGGCATGGACCGTGATAACGCCCTGCTTGCTATAGAAAGGCACGCGACAAGCAAAATCCGGGACGTAGACGATATCGAAAATATTTCAACGCTTGGTTTCCGGGGCGAAGCTGTCCCTGCAATTGCGTCAGTATCAAGGTTTCGTATAGCCACTAATCACCAACAGGATCAGCCTGGAACGGAAATAACCATATCAGGCGGCAGACTGCAGGATGTCAGGGAAACCGGCTGGCCCGTGGGCACAAAAATTGAAGTGCGCAACCTGTTCTTCAATGTCCCCGCGAGACGCAAGTTCCTGCGTACATACAAAACGGAATTCTCACACATCAAAAACATATTCATTGTTCAGGCTATAGCAAACCCCTCGGTCTCGCTCTCGCTCAAAACAGATAATAAGGAAGTGTATAACCTGGCTCCTGCTTCACTGAAAGAACGTCTTCTTGATCTTCTGGGCGCAGATTACCTGAGGCAACTCCGCCCTGTTGCAGCAGAGCAACCACAAATCAAAATAACGGGCTTTGTCTCAACTCCAGCTATGAACAGGCCAGACAGAAACGAACAGTATGTCCTTGTCAACGGGAGAGCCGTGAAATCGGCACTGATCAGCCGCTGTATAACCGAAGCATACCACGGCGTCCTCCCAGGCAATCGACACCCGGCAGTATTCCTGTTCATCGACGTGGACCCCGGATCAGTGGACGTCAACGTGCATCCCACCAAGCGCGAAATACGCTTCCGCCGCCCCTACGAGGTGCGTGACACGGTAATAGGCGCTATTCAGAACGCGCTTAACGTTGGAACCGCGGGACAAAGTGACAATACCAAAACCGGCCCGGACAATTTTACACCTCATGCCGTCCCTGAAGCATCACTCAACATAGACGACCTGCCACAAATGCGCAGCTTTCGCTATCCCGGACTGAACCACAAAAATAAATCCGGACAACAGGATCGCGCTCACTACCCGCCGGACACGGAATCCGCCGGAAATCACCCGCCTTCAGAATCATCAGAACAAGGACATATACACGGTTCGCCATGGTCATGGTGCAGGGTTCTGGGCCAGATCGGCGGGCTGTACGTAGTGATGGAAACCGAAGACGGGCTCGTCCTGATGGACCCGCACGCCTCCCACGAAAGGGTCCTTTTCGAAAGGTTTATGCGCGATGCCCTCTCAGGCTCTGTCCAGTCACAAAGACTGCTGATGCCCGAAACCGTGAACCTCTCAACAGGCGATGCCCGGCAAGTGCGAAAAAACCTTGAATTATTCCAGCAGATGGGTTTCGGGATCGCCGAATTCGGCGAAGATACGTTTGTTGTAGATTCGCTGCCTTCCTACTTCTCCTCTACTTCGCCGCGCCGGATTCTGCCTGAAACAGCAGACACACTCGAGCGGGCGGGGAAAAAAGGAGGAGCCGAACGATGGCGGGAGGAAGCCATTGCACAGGCCGCATGTAAAGCCGCAGTAAAAGCCCGCGACCGGCTCAGCCTCTCCGAGATCGAACAACTGGTAGTCGACCTGGCTAAGGCAGAAATGCCCTATACCTGCCCTCACGGCCGCCCTACTATTATATTGACCTCCTTCAAAGATCTTAACCGGAAATTCGGACGCCTCTGAAACCGCATTGTGCCTAAAAAACGCATCCAAAAAGGAATGGGTTCAGGACCCTGCTTACAACACAACCCTGTGCACATTGCAACTCCAGGTATATTACCGTTGCCTTCCGACATTCCAGTCGCTGGAAGAGCTCGAGGAAGAAACGAAAATCGCAGACGATGACGACATAGGCGTTGAAATTGACTTGTCAACAAATCGGATATCCATCCGGACAGATCACAGAAATCAGGCTCGGAAAACTCTTGCCTGACTGCCGTAATTGTTTCAAAGTAATACTTACTGTGAGCAGCGGGTTCCCGCTGTGCGTGAAAGGAAGATTATGCCTGATAACAACGAATCATATATGTCTGCTGAACCAGATTCGGGGCTATACCTGGTCCTGCTAAGTATACATGGGCTGATACGAAGCAAAGACCTGGAGCTCGGACGGGATACTGACACAGGTGGACAGGTCAAGTATGTTGTAGAACTTGCGCGCGCTCTGGGTAATCATCCTGACGTCTGGCGCGTCGATCTGCTTACACGGCAAATCATAGATTCCAGAGTAGACGACTCCTACGCGCAGTCTTCTGAGCAGATAAACAATAAGGCCTATATCCGAAGGATAACCTGCGGTCCCCGCCGATACCTCACGAAAGAAAAACTGTGGCCATATCTTGACGTTTTTGTAGACCAGTCCCTCCTGCATTTCCGCTCAGTGGGCAGACTGCCCAGTGTCATACATGGACATTACGCGGATGCCGGATACACCGGCGCCCAGCTTGCGCGGCTTTTGAGTGTTCCCTTCATTTTCACCGGCCATTCACTCGGCCGTGTTAAACTCCAGCGATTGCTCGACAGCGGCATGGATCGGCAGACAGTGGAAAAGCGATACTCAATCGGCAGACGGATTGAGGCCGAAGAATACGCGCTGGATACCGCCGCGATTGTAGTCACCAGCACGGAGCAGGAAGTCAAAGAACAGTACGAGGTCTACGACCAGTACGCGCCGGATAGAACCGAAGTCATCCCTCCCGGCATAAACCTGGAGACCTTCTTCCCACCGCAGGAGAATGAAGAACAGGGAACAGAAATACAAAAGAAAGTCGACAAATTCCTGCACGATCCGGAAAAACCGATAGTGTTCGCCATTTCGCGTCCTGACGAGAAAAAAAACTTCCGCACCCTGATTGAAGCATTCGGAGAAAATGATTACCTCCGCGAAAACTGCAATCTGTTAATAGTAGCCGGAGAAAGAGATGACATCCGGGACTTCGACGCCGGCCGGCGCAAAGTGCTGACCAGGATTCTGCTGTTGATAGATAAATACGATCTTTACGGACATGCAGCTTTCCCTAAACATCATTCCCCTCAAGAGGTCCCTCAGCTTTACAGATTAACAACAAGGCGCAAAGGCGTGTTCGTCAACCCGGCCCTCACCGAACCTTTCGGCCTCACCCTGCTCGAGGCCGGCGCCTGCGGCGTACCGCTGGTGGCAACAAATGACGGCGGCCCCAACGAAATCATCGGAACATGCAAAAACGGCATTCTCATAGATCCGCTCAATTCAAAACAGATCGGCGAGGCGATAGAACAAATCGTGAAAAAACCCGGCACATGGCAGAAATACTCCCAAAACGGGATCAAGGGCGTAAAAGAGCACTTCTCATGGAAGGCGCATACCAATAAATACATTAACCGGGTTAATAAAGTTATGAAGAAACGATATTACGGACAGGATATATTCATTCCGCAGAAAAACCGGCTGATCAAGGTAGACAGACTTATCATTACAGATATCGACAACACCCTGCTGGGAAACGACGAGGCACTGGAAAGAATGAAGGATCTGCTGAAGGAAAGCGGCAAGAATGTCGGTTTTGGCATAGCAACCGGCAGATACCTTAAAAGCGCAGTCGAAGTGTTGAAAGAACACGATTTCCCAACCCCGGACATTTTCGTTACATCCGTCGGAACGGAAATCAACTACGGAACCAAACTTGTGCCGGACAGAACCTGGAAGAATCACCTGGATTATTTCTGGCGACCTGACAAAATAAGATCGGTGATGTCTGAAGTGCCGGGCCTAACACTCCAGGAAGACTCAAGGTGCCAGCGAGAATACAAGATAAGTTACGATGTTGATGAAAACGCCCCTTCCTACAGGGAAATAGTCCGAATCTTTCGAAAAAACAAAATAAAAGTGCGAGCAATATATTCGCATAAGGCTTACCTGGATATTCTGCCAATACGCGCATCAAAAGGACTGGCCGTCCGTTACCTCTCCATCAAATGGGGAATCCACATCGGAAAAATTCTTGTAGCAGGCGACTCCGGAAACGATGAAGAAATGCTAAGAGGCAACACTCTGGGGGTGGTAGTTGGCAACTACAGTGACGAGTTGGATAAACTGGAAGGGGATCCCCGGGTATATTTTGCACAAGCATCTTACGCTGACGGTATCATCGAAGGCGTAAGACACTACAACCTGCTCGGAAAAGTTGCGGTCCCCGAAGAAGATGCGGAACGGGAAAAAGAAAACAAACGCAACTGACCCAAAAATCTTGAAATGTATTACACGTGCATACCAAACAAACGTTGGAACGCTACTGAGACTTTATGAAGAGGTATATTGGACAGGATTAATCCGTCCAGAGCTTTTTCCCCCGTTTTCCTCTCTATTATCCACCTATTTCGGTGGACGATTACGACCGACGATGCGGAAGATTCTACTCGTGGACCGTAATCGTCGCCCGTCATCGTCAACCCGTTCCCCATTCTTATACCCATTTCCTGTCTCTACGCTGTTGACATGTTTGTCAGGCGTCAACATTTGAACATTATCAAAATCTTTCCCCTGCAGAAAGACGTGTATGGTAGAATACTCGTCAATAACAGGCAGGATATACTCCAGAAGCCTGCCGTACCTCAAAGTCGGATCTGCATATACCAGAATCACCGGCAACTGGTCGCCCCCGGACATGTCTTTGAGCCGCGACGCAAGATGTTCTCCGCCATCTACCGGATGCTTTCTGGTTGCCAGATCCGGCCACACCTGATCTTTTTTCCAGACCTGTTCAATCTCAATCAAAGTGGCGCTGATTTTACCATCAGCCACCCTCTCAATGTACAGCTCCCATGGCTGCGCCGGTCGTTTCTTCCTGCTGCGAAATTTCTCGTCCGGCAGAAACGCCTTGTAATAAAGATGACCCTCCGGAGGCGGCTCCACCCTGATTCCTACAGGTGTTTCAATCTGTGAGAGCGCAGCACATATTGTCTTGATGTCTTCAATCCGCATTGAATCGCCAAAACTTATTTCCACAAACGAATCATGGCCCGACCGGCTTATATCACGAAATTTTCCTAAAAGCTTATCTGCTTTTTGTGTTTCCACAATTTTATGTTTGCCTTCGACCAAACTGAACCTCACGCCTTTCCCGGAAACATTTTCAATATAAAGAGACATATCCTTGACCCTTTGCTTCCTGCCGGGATATTCCGGTTCAAACTGCAGCTTCACCAACGTCCCGGCAGGAAACACATATTCGGAATTCACAACAAAAGTCCTGTATACAGCTCCCTGGGGAGCCACCCTGGGCACATCAAGAACGCTGTATGGTTCATTGTAGTTGGCGGCAACGGCCCTCGGCTCCATCGCGTCTGCCGCATATACCGCGCCGTTGGTGCGGGTCTGAACCATCATGGAGCCGGTAAATACAAACCCCTTCTCCGGCGGGGGTTGCTCTGTATCCGCATCCACCAGGAGCTTGTCCAGCCTAACAGGTCCGATTTTATCAGATTCATTAGTATAAAGAGCACGAATAAAAACTCTTTCACCTTTCGGCCAGAATTTGAGTTCGGCGGGATTCACAGGACGGCCTGGCTTCATGCCGATAAACTCCAGCGCTTTGTGAATATCTCCGGGCGAGGCAAAGGAAATCAGCAGCGCTTCATAATCGTGCCCGCTCTTCTGCGATATAATAAAAAATTCCGGGGGAGAACCGCTATCGTCCAAGCCGGTAGCTTCTGCATAAGCTGTAACAGTCTTCTTCCTCCTGTCGGCAACCAGGCCGGGCAGCACCAGCATATCACGGTCTTCCTTATACTCCCTGGTAGCTTTGCGATACCATTTGTCAACACGAGTTCTGTTTCCGGCGCGGATTCCTTCAAGCACATTTGTGTCAGCTTCTGCTGCCCTGGAAAACATTGGGAGGAAAAATAAGACACTCATGGATATTGCGATAAAAACCTTCAACTGGCGGAAGATCACTAAATCTATCAGCGCTTTAATCATATAACTAAGTTACCCTATCTTCTGAATTGCCGCAATTTTAAAAACAACAATAACGGCAAAGAATGGCCGCTGGTCAATCTCTCTTGCTCTTACGCGATATGTTCTGCTAACGTATACTTCTTTCAACGGGAGAAAAAGCATGCTGAATATAAAACTATTTCGAGACAACCCGGACATCGTATTCAACGCCATAAAACAGCGAAACGGTGACCCTTTACTGGTTGAACAGGTTATCAAACTAGACACGGAACGGCGAGGAACACTATCCGAAGTTGAAGCCCTCAAAAACGAACGCAACCGCGCCTCCAGGGAAATAGGAGTAAAGAAAAAAGAAGGAAAAGACACCGCCGAACAACAGGCGGCAGTACGCCAGCTTGGCGAGAAAATCGGCAGCTTGGATGAACATGTAAGATATATAGATGCCAGACTTCAAGCCGCCTTACTGCAAATACCAAACCTGCCCCATTCGTCCACCCCCAGAGGAAAAGACGAAACCGCAAATGTTGAACTCAGAAAGCACGGGACAGCGCCGGAATTCAGCTTCGAACCGAAATCGCACGTTGAAATAGGAGAAAGGCTGGGCATCCTCAATCTCGCAGTAGCAGCCGAAATGAGCGGAAGCGGTTTCCCTCTTTTTATCGGTCACGGAGCAAAGCTACAGCGAGCGCTGATAGCATTCATGCTTGATTTGCATACCAGGGAACACGGGTATACTGAAATCCGGCCGCCCCTGCTCTGCAATGCGACCGCTATGACCAGCTCAGGACAGCTCCCAAAAATGGCAGAGGATATGTACAAGGTGGAAGGCGAGGAACTCTACCTGGTGCCAACCGCAGAAGTGCCGCTTACAAACATTTTCCTCAATAGGGAAATAGACCAACCGCTGCCACTGTACTTCACCGCATACACCCCCTGCTTCCGCAAAGAAGCAGGCGCCGCGGGCAAACAAACGCGTGGAATCATCAGGGTCCACCAGTTCGATAAAGTGGAAATGTACAAATTCGTAGACCCCGCCGAATCATATAACGAACTGGAAACACTGCTGAGCAACGCCGAAGATGTGCTTAAAAGACTCGGACTGCATTACCGCGTCCTCGAACTATGTACAGGCGACATCAGTTTTGCCGCAACAAAATGCTACGATATCGAGCTTTGGGCGCCCGGCCAGAACAACTGGCTGGAGGTATCTTCATGCAGCAATTGTGAAGATTTCCAGGCAAGACGCGGCAGCATCCGTTACAGGGACAAAAACCGCAAACTCCAATATCCCCATACCCTGAACGGCTCAGGAGTTGCCCTCTCCCGTCTCGTAGTAGCCCTTCTGGAGAATTTTCAGCAGGCCGACGGTTCAGTAACTCTTCCCGAGGCAATAGTACCATACATGGACGGGATAAGCGCATTGAAGCCGGCCGCCGGTTAGTTTTCATTCTTCATGCACACAGAAAACTCACAGATGGTCAATAAGGTCCGGAGAAACATCCGGGAAAAACGTCTGGTCAACCAGGACGCCAGAATAGTCGTTGCAGTATCGGGCGGCGCCGACTCCATGGCTCTGCTCAATATTATGCATGACCTTGCCGGCGAACTCAACCTGGAGCTCATTGTAGCCCACTTGAATCACCATATCCGGGGCAAAGAGGCCGACAAAGACGAAGCATTCGTTTATGAAAGTGCCAGTAAAATGGGATTGCAAACCGTTCCCGGTTCATCTTACGTAAGGCGCATCGCCGCCAGGCACGGCATATCCCTTGAAATGGCCGCTAGAAAAGCAAGATACAGGTTTCTCGGCAAAACAGTGCGGGAAACCGATTCCTCCTGCGCAGCCCTGGCACATACAGCGGATGACCAGGTGGAGAATGTAATTTTGAAACTTTCGCGCGGATCAGGATTGCGCGGGCTTTCGGGTATGGACTGGAAATCGCTGACGGCAGGTTTTCCGGTTATCAGGCCGCTACTGAACATATACAAGGAGGAGCTGACCGGTTTCCTCAGGCACAGGCATCTTGAATGGCGCGAAGATACTTCGAATAAAGACCTCAAAATACTGCGCAATGCGGTAAGGCACGAAATCATCCCCATGCTGCAATCCCGGCTCAATCCCTCGTTCAAAGAAACCGTGAGACGGAACCTGGATATCCTGAGGGAAGAAGATCGTTGGCTTCAGAATCTTTCCGCCCGATTGCTTTCCCGCTGTAGCCGAAACGGTAAGAACGGCAGCATCGTGCTCGACGTTCCGGAGCTGCAAAGCCTGTCGCTGGCTGAACTCAGAAGAGTAATCCAATTATGGATCAAGCAGTCGGAAGCCTCGCCGGAAGGAACTGATTCAGTTACAACCGAAAGGATCGAGAAGCTCATCAGACAGAAACGCGGAACAGGACATGTCCCCCTCCGCAATAATTGCTTCATCAGACGAACCTATGACATCCTCCTGATTGAAAAACGCCTGACCGACGGTCAAAATTCCGGAACTCACGGGCCCGGCCATGGTTCGGTCACGCTCGATATACCGGGCACGGTAACAATGCCTCAAACCGGGCTTAAGGTCACGGCGCACACCAGACCGGGTCTGTCACTGGACAAAACGCGCGAAATCGGCCACCCCCGGGCTTCTGCCACCGTGTCACGGAAAAAACTGGGCAAAAGAAAGCTGACCGTCCGTACCTGGCAAAAAGGCGATCGCATGAGCCCGACAGGCATGAAAGGTTCCAGAAAGCTGCAAGATATATTTGTAGACAACAAAGTACACCCTGAAAAAAGAAAGATCATCCCAGTAGTTGTCTGTGAAGAGGAAATCGTCTGGCTTCCCGGCTATTCAGTAGCGCGTAACTGGACAGTGAATGATCCCGCCCGCCCGAACATCCAACTCCAACTCCACACCCCCTGAAGCCAGACCCTCCGTAGGACGGTCCTCTCGGGCCGTCCCTCCCTTCCCCCTATATAAGCCAAAATCTGCCCCCCTCGATGGCACACGCTGCACATAAAGAACACTTGCCGCACCAAAATGTACCATTGCCGGCAAAATTCGCTTTTGCTAAATGCATTTATACTGTTAGTATTGCTGAGTGGATTCAGCCCTTACCTACGGTCAACAGTGGTCGGATTCCATAAACTGGTTTCGCCCCGAAAGGTCCGATAAGCTGAAATGCTGGCAGGGTGACTTTGCGGTGACATGACTGATTCCAAATAAAAGAGAATTTTACCTGCAGGCTGGTTCTTTGCACACCGGCCCGGATGGGTTATTGCCCGGTATGCAGGCATTTGAAAAGCTGTGCAGGCTCAGGGAGGTTAGTTAAAAAAGTGACAAATATGGGAAAAAAACCTGAAAATCAGAAGCGGCACCCGCAAAGAAGCAACGAAGAGCGTCGCCCCCCCCAGTCTCCTTTCAGGGGAATTTTGGCTTGGGCAGTAATCCTGGGTATAATGCTGCTTATGATTACCATGTTCGCCGGTGATCGCGACGAATACAAAGAGATCCCATACAGCCCAGATTTTGTCACGCTGGTGAAAGAAGGAGATATAGAGCAATGCGAAGTCATTAAATCTCAAATGACGGATAGTGTTTCCGTTAAAGGAACCGTGAAAAAAGAAGTCGTAAAACGCGCCGATATCCCTGAGAAGTTCAAAGTTAATGTCGTTGACAGCGGCCACCTTGCTGAATTCCTGGACAAACACGAAGTCAATTACAGCGTACCCGAGCAAAACCCCTATATCCTACACATCCTGACAAGCGTACTGCCGATACTCCTGATATTCGGGATACTGTATTTCTTCTTCATCCGCCAGGTCCGTTCCGCAGGACACGGGGCGTTGAGTTTCGGCAAAAGCAAAGCCAGACTCCTTGCCCGCGAAAAGAACACGTTTACATTTGAAAATGTCGCGGGAATAGACGAAGCAAAAGAAGACGTCCAGGAGATAATCGACTTCCTGAAAGACCCGAAAAAATTCCAGCGGCTTGGCGGACGGATACCTAAAGGCGTAATGCTTATGGGACCTCCCGGAACAGGAAAAACATTGCTGGCAAAGGCCATCGCAGGGGAGGCAGAAGTTCCTTTCTTCAGTATCAGCGGATCAGACTTCGTTGAAATGTTTGTCGGAGTCGGCGCTTCACGCGTAAGAGATATGTTCGAGCAGGGCAAGAAAAACGCGCCGTGCATTATCTTCGTCGACGAAATTGACGCCGTGGGACGAAGCCGGTTTACAGGTATCGGGGGAGGACACGACGAACGTGAACAGACGCTCAACGCCCTGCTGGTGGAAATGGACGGTTTCGAAACACAGGAAGGCGTAATAATACTGGCGGCCACAAACCGGCCCGATGTGCTCGACCCGGCGCTGATGCGGCCCGGAAGATTCGATAGACAGATATCCATACCCCTGCCCATGCTTGAAGGCCGGGCACAGATTCTTGCCATGCATGCCAAAAATATCAAGCTGGCCGAAAGCGTGAATTTCAAGGACCTGGCTCGTGGAACTCCCGGCTTCTCAGGAGCAGACCTTGAAAACCTGCTCAACGAAGCCGCTCTACAGGCCGGAAGACAAGGCAAGGAGTTCGTCGATCAACAAGACATGGAAGAAGCAAGAGACAAGGTCCGATGGGGACGCGAACAGCGAAGCCGGGTTCTGGACGAAGACGAAAAGAAAATCACCGCCTACCATGAGTCCGGGCACGCTCTGGTTACCCAGCTAGTGGAAGAAAGTGAACCGCTGCACAAAATAACCATCATTCCAAGAGGCGTAGCTTACCTTGGCGCTACCTTCCAGCTTCCGGAGAAGGACCGTTTCATGGAAGGCAGAAACAAACTCAAAGGCATGCTTGCCGGACTTATGGGCGGAAGAGTGGCCGAAACAATGATGTTTGGCGACATAACATCCGGCGCGGCTTCTGACCTGAAAGAAGCCACCAAAATTGCAAGACTGATGGTTTGCGAGTGGGGAATGAGCGAAGATCTCGGACCGCAGGCTTTCGGCGACAACCAGGAGGTGATGTTCCTCGGCAGAGAAGTCCAGCGCAGCCAGACCTATAGCGAAGACACCGCCCGGAAAATAGATGCCGAAGTCGATAAGCTCCTGCGCGGCGCTTATAAAGAAGCAAAAACGATTCTCGAAACAAACCAGGATAAACTAAACATTCTCGCCCGGGCGCTGCTTGAGGAGGAAACCCTGGAAGGACGTTGCGTAGGCGAAATCGTAGAATTCGGACATATACTTTCCAACGATGAACGAAAGGAACTGGGACGGGACAAACACGGCAGGGAAAAAGAAGCGTCCGCTAAGGACAACCCCGAATCCGGGGAACAGCCCCAGCCCGACCAGGGCGAGTCGGGTTCCCCGGCAGAACCCGAAGTTGTGGCGCGCCCCGGAGAAGAAAACAGCCAAAGCCATGAAGACAGCTCACAAAAACTAAAATGAACGTGATTCCTCCGTTACAATGGAAATGTCGCGAAACATCGCTGACAATATCAAAACGGCCCCTGTTAATGGGCATACTCAATGTAACGCCTGATTCTTTTTCCGACGGCAGCCGTTACCTCAATACGAAAAAGGCAATCCGGCGCGGGCAGCAGATCGAAAAAGAGGGCGCCGATATTATCGACGTGGGCGGAGAGTCAACCCGGCCGGGAGCGGATACGGTCGATGCCGCGGAAGAAATCAGCAGGGTCGTTCCCGTTATTGAAGCCCTTTCATCTTGCAGTTCGCTGCCCGTGTCAATCGACACTCGCAAGGCCGAAGTAGCCGAACGGGCATTGTCCGCCGGAGCGGCGATAATTAACGATATCTCCGGCCTCACCCATGACAGCAGAATGCCGCAAGTGGCGGCTGACTACGGCGCTGGTATTGTCATAATGCATATGCAGGGCACACCCGAAACAATGCAGAAACAACCCCGCTACGATAACGTGCTGGCGGAAATCCTGGACTGGCTTAAATGCCGCGCGCAGGAACTTGCAGAACAGGGCATCGACCCCGAATGTATTGCTGTAGACCCGGGGATAGGGTTCGGAAAAACCGTGGAACATAACCTTAAACTGCTTGCCAACGTGAAAGCGCTGGGCGATGCCGGGCGGCCCCTGGTCATAGGCGCCTCGCGAAAGAGTTCCCTGGGCCGCATAACCGGCAGGACAACAAATGACCGCCTTGCCGCATCTATTGCAGCTTTAGCCTTTTGTGTCCTGCATGGAGCGCATATAATGAGAGTGCACGACGTGAAAGAATCGCGCGATGCTGTTGATGTGCTTACATCCATAAACAAGTACAAGGAACAATAATATGTGGATATGGCTGGGTAATATAGCACAGGTCCTTATGCTGGCCGGTATCTTCTACTATGTATTCCTGTTCCTGAGAGGAACAAGGGGAGCGCAGGTGCTGCTTGGCCTGGTAGTGCTGCTGATGTTTTTGATCGGGGCAACGCATGTTTTTCAGCTTGCAGAAATCAACTGGCTGCTGCGCAGATTGTCGGTAGGCCTGGCTGTGGCATTCCTGGTCATTTTTCAACCGGAAATGCGGCGCGCTCTCGCCGAACTCGGCAAACAGTCCAGTTTCGTCGCTCCTGCGAAGAAACGAGATGTGATAGATCATGTTGTCAAGGCAGTGGATAACCTTGCAGAACACCGCGTGGGAGCGCTCATAGCCATCGAGAGGGAAATAGGAACCAGAGCAATACAGGAATCGGGAATCAAACTCGACGCCACTGTAGACCCGGAACTACTGGCCAGCATATTCTTTCCCCATACCCCGCTGCATGACGGCGGAGTAATTATACGCGGGAATCGTATTGTTGCCGCAAAATGCATTTTTCCGCTCTCGCTCAATCCTGAACTTCACAAAACACTTGGCACCAGGCACAGGGCGGCAGTCGGATTGACAGAGGAGACAGATGCCGTGGTCATTGTAGTCTCGGAAGAAACAGGAACAATATCGGTCAGCTACCGGGGCCGCTTGAGCCGCGGGCTCGACGTGGAGCGGCTGCGACGCTTCCTGACCGCCCTTATTCTTAAAGGGCGCGGCGCCGAAAGCGCCTGGAAAAGAGCCCAGAAACAACTGGACCTTACCCCGGAAGGAATCGCCAAGTCTGAACAGAGAGCCAAAGAAAAAGAAGATGATGATAATGAGGAAGATTAAATTCAAGTGGATTACCGGCTTCTTTACCAGTAATAGTAAATTGAAACTCTTGTCCCTGTTGCTGGGAATACTGACTTTTTACGCAATCCGTGGCGCCACAAGCGATGAAACAACAATAGAAATCCCGGTGAACATCCGGATGGAAGAAGAAGGAATCGCGATACTTGAACGGGACCCCTCTTCAGTAAAGGTCACATTCAGGGGGTCCACAGAAGACATTCTCCGGCTTGCCCAGAAGCATATCAAAGCCGAGGTCAAAGCTGTAATCAAACCAAAAGCCAAAAACCCTACTGGATCTGAACAAGTCAACATAAACCCGAGAAACATAGCGGGTACAGGTGGAGGCGTGCGTGTCGTAAACATCGAACCCAGGTCTGTAATTGTAGCGCTTGACAGAGAAGTCGAAAAAGAGTTCCTCGTTGCCGAACCCGAAACCATCGGCGAACCGCTGCTGGGTAAGGTCGAAATCAGTTACGAACCCAGGACCGTCAGGATATACGGACCGAAAAGACGGCTGGAAGAAGCGAAAAACGTGGTAGCAACCGAACCTGTGCGGGTCGAAGGCAGGGTCGAATCCTTTACTACGGAAGTTCGCGTGATTCCCCCTATTACATGGGGATCTGAAATAGATCCTGAGACTATTGACGTAAACGTCCGCATAGTGACCCAATCCATTAGCAGGCAATGGACTAATGTTACCGTCCTTGCAATGTCGCCGCAGGGAAGAGAAGTTAAATACCGGTTTGATCCCTCAACCGTGGATGTCACTGTCCAGGGCAGAAAAACACTGGTTGAAAACATCAATGAAAAACAAGTCTATGTTTTCGCCGATTGTACGCAACTTGACCTGTCCAAACCCGGCATGGCGCCTTTACATGTTTATGTCCCGCAAAAAACCGATCTACACGCAACAGTTCAACCGGAAAAAGTCCGTGTTTATACAATTGACTTGGAAGATACAACAACAAACCCTGAACCTTGAACCATTACAGCGGAGCTGATTAGCTCCTTAACTATTAATAAAAAAACTAAATAATATTCGCCCCGCCGGCTTTCTGGCGGCACAAGAACAGATCGGCTACAGTTGCATTGAACCTGGTGCGCAAATGGGTCAGTGGAGCCGCAAGATATGTTGTGCCCGAAAAGATTATGGGCGCTACCTGAAAAAGGAATCCTGTTATGGGAACTTCAAAAAAGAACATCGACTATGGGGTCAGAAGACTCTGGGGATTGATGATTCTGCCTATCTGTATTTTTCTTTTTCTAAGCCTTTTTTCATATCACTGGCAGGATGTTCCGGTCCTTAAACAGCCGCCTAACCGCCCGGCAAACAACCTGATAGGGCCTGTAGGCGCATGGCTGTCTTTTGTGCTGTTTTACCTGCTTGGAATAGGCGCATACCTGGCTCCTTTCTGGCTTATCGCTTTAAGCGCAATGCTCTTTACAAAAATAGAACAGATATGGAACAAGATCGGATGGGCGGCCCTTTCAATGCTGGGGCTGGTATCAGTATTTCAACTTCACGACCTCTGGCCTGCAAAATGCGCCGAGATGAACATCGTTGATCCCGGCGGAATAGTCGCGGGAGTAGTAGTTCGCGGACTTATCCTGGCGCTAAGCCCGGTTGGAACAGGTATTTTGATGTGGTCGGTACTGATCGGTTCCATTGTCATGCTGCCCGGCATTCACAGTTACTCAAAGGCAGCAGCCCACATTGCAACGGTTTACTTTTTCATCGCAGAAAAACTCAAGGCGTTCCTTGCCGCACGGCAGGATAAAGCGAAACTTATGGCAAAGCGGGAAAAAATACTCGAAAGAGAAAGGCGCAGATTGGAAAAACAAATGAAAGCTCAGGAAGCAAAGGCGCCCTCCATTCCGGCTTCCAAGCCGGTTCCGGAACAGCAGTCGGCAGCAGCCGCCAAACCAGAACCGCTTCCCGCACAATCGCAACTGGAACAGGAAAACCCAACTCCGGCGCCTGCTCCGCCAGGGGCAAAAATCCCAGCAGCACAAACTGAAACCGAATTTTCAACATCAGACACTTCTTACCGGCTTCCGCCAATCGACCTCCTTGAAAACAACACGCAAGATAAAAGCAAGGCTGTCAAGACCGACCTTTCGACAACCGCCCGGATCCTGTCTGAAACGCTTTCGGAATTTGGCATTGATGCCGAAGTCACCAATATAGAAAAAGGGCCGGTAGTCACACGCTACGAACTCAGGCCCGCAGCAGGTGTGCGAGTCGAGAAGATAAGTGCGTTAAGCAATAACATCGCCCTGTCCCTTAAGGCTACCAGCGTTCGAGTTCAGGCGCCCGTGCCCGGAAAAGGGGTGGTGGGAATTGAAATCCCGAACAGCACCGCGAATCTGGTAACAATCCGGGAAATAATCGAAAGCGACGACTGGCAACAAAAGGAAAGGCACCTGCCCCTGGTGCTGGGAAAGGATGTTGCCGGCAATAATTTAATAGCCGACCTTGCCGACATGCCGCATCTCTTGATAGCTGGAGCTACGGGAGCAGGAAAAACCGTGTGCATGAACTCAGTGCTGGCAGGGCTGCTGATGTCCAAAACTCCCGACCAGCTCCGAATGATGCTGGTAGACCCTAAAATCGTCGAATTTTCAGCCTACAACAATCTGCCGCATCTTGTTGTCCCTGTTATAACCGACCCCAAGAAAGTTGCGCTGGCTCTGCGATGGGCTATCAACGAAATGGAAAAACGCTACAAACTGTTTGCAAAAGTCGGTGTCAGAAATATCGCAGGTTTCAACAACCGCCCCATTGCAACACAGGAACATCTCTTCGGCGACCCGGAAGCAGAGAACCCTGCAAACGAGATCCCTGCAAAGCTACCGTATATAGTGGTCATTGTCGACGAGCTGGCAGACCTCATGCTTGCGGCGCAGGCTGAAGTCGAAAACTGCATTGCTCGCCTCGCACAGTTATCGCGCGCGGTAGGTATCCATATGATACTCTCCACACAGCGCCCTTCAGTCAATGTCATAACCGGTACCATCAAAGCCAACTTCCCGGCCAGGATTGCTTTCCAGGTGGCCCAGAAAACTGACAGCAGAACAATCCTCGATACAGTGGGCGCCGAAAAGCTGCTGGGGCGGGGAGATATGCTGTTCCAGCCGCCGGGAACAAGCAAGATCGTGCGAGCACAGGGCGCAATGACGTCGGATAACGAAATCCACAACATAGTTGATTTCATCAAGAAACAGGGTCAGCCGGAGTACGAGACCGCGATCCAGGAGAAAATTGAGAAGAGCGCCGCACCGGGTTCAGTCAATGACCAGGACGATGAACTTATAAACCAGGCCGTGGAAATTATCCGGGAAACACATCGCGCATCGACTTCCTCCCTGCAGCGGCGGTTACGAATCGGCTATACACGCGCTGCAAGAATAATGGATATTCTTGAAGAAAAAGGCATAGTCGGACCTCCCCAGGGTTCGGAGCCGCGAGAAATACTCATTGATCTCGACGGAGAAATCCCCAATAATCCCTGAACAGGTATAAGGAACAAGAACATTTATGGCACTCGGAAGAAAACTGCGCGAAGCCAGGGAAGAAAAAGAATTGTCACAGTCCGAAGTGGCTTCCGGCACAAGGATGAAAGTCCAGATTGTCAGTGCCATCGAAGAAGAGGACTTCAGCGATGTGGCGGCGCCCATATACGGCAAGGGCTTCATCAAACTCTACGCCGAATTCGTCGGCCTTGATCCTCAGCCACTGATCAATGAATATGTAAAAGAATTCGTCAATCCACCTCCTCCGCCAGAACCGGCAACCGTAGAGGAAGCAGTGCGGGAAGTCTCCTCAGAGCAAATAACCCCATCACACTCGCATGAATACCAACCGGAAGAACAACCTGTCGAAGAACTTGAGCCGGCTGAGCCTGACGAAAGCGAACCGGACCTTTTTTCCGAGTCATATAAAAAACGCGCGCAGAAACCCTCTCCAACCGTAAACCGTACCCGGCGAAAACCTGCGTTTAATTTCCATAACCTGAAACAACTGGCGCTGGAAGCCCTGGAACAAATAAAGCAAACCTTCAGCAAAGGAGTAGAAAAATTTCGCCAGGCAACAACAAGGTTCATTCGCTATCTGCATTCAAGACAGTGGAACCTGTCCAAACCATCAATTCCACAGACTCCGGGGAAAAAAGTCGCAGCAGGGATCGGATTTCTTCTTGTCGTGATCCTTATAGTTTCCGCCCTGCATAGCTGTTTAAGCCGCTCAGAAAAACCAAAGCCTGGCCCCAAAGCAGAAGCAAAACACGAACTGCGCCCGGCCATTGAGCCGCCAGAACCCTTTATCGATCAGTGACCCAGTCCCCTGCCCGCGCCCATCGGAAAATAACCATGACCCACAAACCAACATTCAAAACCCCTGGAGGGATAAGCTCCCGCGCGTCCTCTCCCTCTCCCCCCTCTCCCCAACCATCCGGGTACAAAGTCTCTTTCATCAGCCTGGGTTGCGCCAAAAATCTGGTTGATACCCAGTTGATGGCTGGATCTCTGCTGAAAAACGGCATATCCCTCTCCCCCACCCCTGAACAGGCAGATGCGCTGGTAATCAATACCTGTGCATTTATAGAAGACGCAAGACAAGAAGCCTACGAAGCAATTGAAGAAGCATGTCGCATAAAAAACTGCGGGCAATGCCGGGCAGTAATTGTAAGCGGCTGCCTGGCGCAAAGATACAAACAGGAAGTACTTGATCGCTTCCCGGATGTCGACGCCGTACTGGGGCTGGACAACCTTGATCAGCTCGCAGAAGTCGTTAACCATATCATGACAGGCCAGACAAAAGTCCTGCAAGTCACCCGGACCGCAAAAAGGCTTTTTAATCCGGATGTTCCAGGAATCGTCTTCACCGGCGGTCCGTTCGCATATCTGAAGATCGCCGAAGGCTGCAACCACTCATGCGCGTTCTGCACAATTCCTTCGATCAGGGGCAAATACCGGTCCCGGCCGGTCAAGGATCTCGTAAGAGAAGCCGAACAGCTTCTCGAAAACGGACGCAGAGAACTGAACCTGATCGCACAGGATACTACATCCTACGGAAAAGATCTGTCCGGCCATGTGGACACCTGCGACCTGCTGAAGGCCCTATCTAAAATCGGCGACGACTTCTGGCTCAGGATGCTATACAGTTATCCATCTCGCATAAACAGGAAATTGCTCGACTGTATTGGTTCGGTTCCCCAGGCGCTTCCCTATATCGATGTCCCTGTCCAACACAGCCATCCGGACATTCTAAAAAAAATGAAGCGCGGAAATACCGTCAAACACATCGAAAACATAGCAGGCCGCATACGAGAAGTCCTGCCCGGCGCAACTGTCAGAACCACATGCCTGGTCGGCTTTCCCGGTGAACAGAAACACCATTTTGAACATCTTGCAGAGTACGTTGAAAATCAACAGTTCGACCATCTTGGCGTCTTTACGTATTCCCCCGAAGAAGGAACTCCGGCGGAACAAATGGCAGACAGGCCCCCGAAAGAGGTCGCAGAAGAAAGACGCGACATCATTATGAATATCCAGAAAGAAGTTGTTAATAAAATCAACAGCAACCTTATCGGCCGCCCCGCATCAGCGCTGCTTGAATCACAAACCGAAGAAGCAGCCTCATGGATAGGCCGCACCCAAAGATTTGCCCCCGAAGTCGACGGCATAGCGCTGATAAACGACGTCCCTGAAAACGCCTCCCCCGGCGATATCATCCCGGTAACCTACACCGACCAGGCCGGCTACGACATGATATCCACCGCGCACCCCCCTGATTAAGCCGCCAATAACCAATGACCAATAACTAATGACGCGCCGAAGGCTGAAAATGACCCCTGTTTCAGGATAACATTGACACTTCCCCCTGAACAAACGACACTCAACAGACACACTCAAAACCGGAAGACCGGGAAAATGAATAACGAATGGAATATAAAATCAATGGAGCAGAATTGCTCCGGCTGCGAAAAACCTTTTCACGATAAAGAAAAGTGTTTCTCCCTTCTTGATTTCACGGAAGCAGGCTACGTCCGCTCCGACTACTGCCTCGACTGCTGGAACAGGCGTCAAAACGAAAGCCCGCCGTTCAGCGTGTGGCAGACAATATACACCGTCCCGCCCCCGGAACCCGAAGAGCCGCTCAAAAAAGAAAACGCGGAAAATCTTTTGCGCCGCCTGATGGAAAAAGACGACAGTTCAAAAGATGGCGTCCGCTACATCCTTGCCGTGATGCTCGAAAGAAAAAAGCTGCTCGTGGAACGCGATACTAAAACAACCGAACACGGCGACAAGATAAGGATATATGAACATAGAAAGACCGGGGAAACGTTCATCATCCGGGATCCGCAGTTGAACCTCAACAGCCTCGGCAAACTTCAGAGGCAGGTAGCGGAAATGCTTTCCTGAGCGAACCAATCAACCATGCTGGATATCAGAATAACAGGTGGTAAGGTTTACAACGGTACAGGAAGCGACCCTGTCATTACCGACGTAGGAGTTACAGATAGCCGCATCTGTGAATTGGGCAACCTTGCCAAGGCCGAATCCCGCCTTACCATAGACGCAACCAACCTTACAGTATGCCCGGGTTTTATCGATGCCCATTCCCATTCTGATACATACCTTTTTATAGACCCTTCAGCCACCAGCAAAATATTTCAGGGGATCACAACTGAAATTGTCGGCAACTGCGGGAGCTCGGCAGCTCCTCTGTATCCACCCCACCGGATGCCCTCGGACTGGGAAGCGCAGACATATCCGAAAAAATGGCGAACCATGAAAGAATACAGGATGTTGCTGGAACAAATTGCCCCGGCTGTAAATGTGGCGCCGCTCGTGGGCCACCGTAACCTGCGCGTGGCGGCTATGGGTTTCGAACACCGCAGGGCAACATCCGAAGAGCTGAAACAGATGAAAAGACTTCTTGAGGAAGCCTTGGATCAGGGTGGCCGAGGGCTCAGCACAGGCCTGATTTACGCGCCGTCATCTTCTGCGGACATCGAAGAAATATCCGCCCTGGCAGAAATAGTAGCCGCAAGGGAAGGCGTCTACACAAGCCACATGCGCAACGAGGGATCAGGCTTAATTCAAGCTCTTGAAGAAACCTTGTCCATCGCCCGAAGTAGCGGGGCAACAACCGAAATATCGCATCTCAAAGCATCCGGCCGTCAAAACTGGCCCCTGATGGACACAGCTCTTTCCTGTATCGATCAGGCCATGGACTCCGGATTGCCAGTCGCCGCCGACCGCTATCCTTACACAACCGGATACACCGACCTTGATGTGGTTCTTCCCGACTGGGCCCATGACGGCGGACGGGAAAGTCTGCTTGCCCGGCTGGATGACCCCGGCAGTGTTGACAGAATTCGCGAAGACCTGCTGAAAGCCAGGGACGAGGAAGATTGGGCCTGCGTGATCATCGGATCCACGGCCGATCCAGCCAACACTTGCTTTCGCGGCCAAAAACTCACTGATGCCGCGAAGGCCCTGGGCCTTCACCCTGTCGACACAGTCATACACCTGGCCACAACAGACAGGCTCCAAACAACTGCTTTCTTTGGCGGAATGGATGGCCATAATATGCGCAAAGTCTTATCACACCCATATGTCATGGTCGGAACCGACGCTTCCCTCAGAACTCCAGGCGGAACGCTGGGGCAGGACTTCCCCCATCCAAGAGCCTATGGAACATTCCCCAGGTACCTTGACATCTGCTCAAACATCCCCGGCATGACCACAGCCGAAGCAATAAGAAAAGCGACATCATTGCCGGCCAAGCATTTCGGACTGAAGAAAAGGGGCGAGATCAAGCCCGGCAACTATGCGGACCTTATCGTCTTTGATCCCGAAAACTTTAAAGACCACTCCACCTACTCAAATCCGCACCAGCTCACTACCGGCATCAGACATCTCTGCGTCAACGGCCAACTTATTATCCACAACACCCGCCTCACCGGCGCACGCCCCGGCATGCTTCTCTGAACCGGCAAGTACAGCCGATTATCCTGTAATCCGCTGCTCTCCGCAAACATTCCGTACGTGCCCCATGATTTTCCAAAATTAAAGGGTTGATTCCACCCTCTTCCAACGCTAATATTTCAATCTTTGTTGCATGGCAAGATAGCTCAGCCTGTCACGCCGTAGCAAGGGGCAGACAGGGGCGAAGGCGGATCGGTAGAGCAGCGGACTGC